>JAIRSS010000185.1 GCA_031255315.1 Spirochaetaceae bacterium | reverse complement strand
GGGAGGAATCCGGAAAACCATCAAAAAATACACGAAGGAAAACAGTTGGAATTGTTTCCGTATCAGAATAAAACATGAAGGTCAACAATACCGCAGGGCTCTGCCCTGCGGTCGTTTATTATGCCAAGTCATTTTTTGGCAAATTTTATTTTTATATGGTTGAGGCTTTCCCAAAACTTCAGTTTTTGGGAAAGCAACCGTGAAATTCGCGGTTTTGCACGGCTGAAAGCCTGAAAAACCGCAAGAGCCTGTCCCAAAACCGTGCGCGTAGCGTACAGTCAATTAGTTTTGGGACAGGCTCGATTTTTAGACTATTTTAGCCTCAATTTCGCATAACAAGACTGTTTACGCTTCAGCCGCTAAAGCGCTCCCGGTCATTCGCTTTGCTCATTCCTGGGCAAAACCCCCGCCGCGGTTTGCCGGCCCTGGAAATGGTGCGCATTTCCTGAGCCGGCAAACCGTCATAACCTGTCAAAACGTTAAACGCGCTTAGGATGTTTCCCCCGGCTGTTAAAACTTCAAGACGCTCTGATCGTAATCTTCAGGCGGCGTATAGCCCAAAAGCTGTATACACGAGGCCGCTATCGAGCTTATCCCCAGGCCCTCGTTAAGGGAGCCTTCCCCTGCGGCCCGGGGATATTCGCCCTGGTATTCGGGATCGTAGACAATGCAGGGTACGGGATTCAGGCTGTGGCTGGTTTTGGCTTTGGGGCTTCCGTCGGCTTTACGGACCGCCGCGCCGGTCTTCTTGTCGTGTTCGAACATATCGTCCGAATTTCCATGATCCGCCGTGATCACCATGATTCCGCCCGCTTCGTCAACCGCCTTCACCAGCCGGCCTATCTGTATATCCATGCCTTCCATCGCGCAGACTACCGCTTGATACACCCCGGTATGGCCCACCATATCGCCGTTAGGATAGTTAAGCCTGATAAAATCGTACTTCCCCGATCCTATGGCTTCAATCACCCGGTCGGTGATCTCGGCGCACTTCATCCAGGGCCGCTGTTCAAAGGGCACTACGTCGCTTTTGATCTCCACATACTCTTCGAGTTTTTCATTAAACTTGCCGGTCCGGTTGCCGTTGAAGAAGTAGGTTACATGGCCGTACTTCTGGGTTTCCGAAATCGCCAGGGTTCTGACCCCCGACGCGGCCAAGTATTCCCCCATAGTCCGGTCTATGGCGGGGGGGCTTACCAAATAGCGCTTGGGGACGTGGGTATCCCCGTCGTACTCCATCATGCCAGCGTAACAGACCGCCGGCCTTGCGCCCCGGTCAAATTTATCGAACTGGTCTTCCTCAAAAGCGGCGGTAATTTCCAGCGCCCGGTCCCCCCGGAAATTGAAGTAGACGACTGAATCGCCGTCTTTTATGGCGCCTACCGGCTTCCCGTTTTCGGCGACCACGAATTCCCTGAGGTCCTGATCGATGACGCCGGGAATCTCCTTCCGGTAGGTTTCCACCGCTTCCCGGGCGCTCGCGAACTGCCGCCCTTCGCCCTGGACGTGAACCTTCCAGCCCCGCTCCACCATAGTCCAATCCGCGCCGTACCGGTCCATGGTGATCCACATGCGGCCGCCCCCGGAGGCGATGCGGGCGTCAAAGCCGCCGGTATTAGCCTTTTTCAGGAACGCTTCAAAGGGATCGATGTATTCCAACGCGCTGGTTTCGCCCACATCCCGTCCGTCAAACAGCGTATGGACCCTGACCCGCGGGATCCCCTCTTCTTTAGCCCGCAGGATCATAGCTTTCAGGTGGTTCAGGTGGCTGTGGACGTTGCCATCCGAAAAGAGGCCGATAAAGTGAAGGGTCCCGTTATGCCCGGCGGCGTTGGAGAGGAGTTCCCGCCACGCGGAACCTTGAAACATGGCCCCGGATTCGATGGACCGGGAAACCAGGGCGGCCCCCTGGCTGAAAACCCGTCCGCAGCCCATAGCGTTATGCCCTACCTCGCTGTTACCCATGTCGCCGTCAGAAGGCAGCCCCACCGCCTTTCCATGAGCTTTGAGTTTTGTATGGGGACTTTTCGACTTTACGGCGTCCAGATTGTACATTTTGGCGTCCGCCACCGCGTCGCCTTCCGCGTATTTTCCGTACCCTACGCCGTCCATAATAACCAGGACTACCGGCCCCTGGCGGCCCTTCCATGCAGGATTTTTCTTTAAAGTTTCAATCATGGGAACTCCTTGAGTATGATTTTCTTCAACTATACCGGAAAAGGGAGGGGAAGACCAGGTACGGCGGTTTTTATTCCGGGAGAACAGCCCGCCGGTTAAGCGGAACCGGAGCAATACCGGGATGTATTCAAACCGCCGCAGTCCGGCTTGTCTTTTCTCCGTAAAATATCCTATCCTAATAGCTTAAAAAGACAGAGAGGAGACAGGCATGGCATTTTCATTAAATTCGTATCCTATAGTATACCGGGCTCATTATTCCCAGGATGAGTGGAAAGAAGAGTATATAGAAAAGACGCATAAAACGCCGGAAGAAGAGGCCCGGTTGGGCGGGGCTGAAGCGGCGGCTTTAGTGAATTCCCGCAATTTCTTTGACGATATGCCCATAGTGTCCTATACGACTCAGTACGGGTTCGGGTGCTTCGAGGGCCTCAAGGCGCTGCCCCAGAAAGGGGGCGGGCTGGCTGTTTTCCGTCCGGACCAGAATGCGGCGCGGTTCAACCGATCCATGAAAGGGCTTTACATGCCTCCCTTTCCGGAAGACCTCTTTATGAAAGCCGTAAAGGAGACGGTAAAGCGGAACGCCGCCCTGGGCTTCTCGGTTTCATATAACCCCGAATGGGAAAAAGATTCGTTTATCAACGCCGATTCAGTTTATATTCGGCCTTTCACCTATGCCGAAGGCGGTATAGGGGTTAATATCTCCCACGAACCCTGGGTGCTGACGGTCGTATCCCCGGTAAGCGCCTATTTTTCCGCGGGAACGCCCGACGCCGTTATCACCAACCGCGTCAGGGCCACTCCCAACGGCACCGGATGGATCAAGGCGGCGTCCAATTACACCATCGCGGCGCTGGCGAAGCATGAAGCGGCGGAGTCCGGGTACATTGAGTGTATCTTTCTGGATGCTGTGGAACGGAAATATATTGAGGAGGGTTCCTCGTGCAATATTTTCTTCTATCTGAAATCCGGCGAACTGGTAACTCCGGAACTGGGGGATACGATACTGCCGGGGATCACCCGATCCAGCATCATAGAACTCGCCCGGGACCGGGGCGTTAGGGTTTCGGAACGGAAGATCGCCATAGACGAGGCTGTCTCCGAAGCGGGGGAATGCTTCATCTGCGGTACCGCCGCCGGGGCGACGCCCCTTGCGTCCCTTACCTATGAGGGAAAAAAGACGGTGTTCAACAATGGAAAAACCGGGGAACTCACGGCGGAACTCAGGGACACCCTGAAGGGCATACAGTACGGCGTTATCCTGGATACAAAAGGCTGGCTTGTTCCCATCGAATAACCAAACAGGCTTAGGCGTCCGCGGGAACCCTGTCCCCTAGCAACCCGTTGCGCTTGTGGATTTTTTGCATGTTCATGCAAAAATCCCAATTAACGGGGCTCTCAGATTCCTAAACCTGTTCTTATTCATACGTTCTCCGCGGAATACCGGCGGGGCTGTCCTCAGTGTGAAGACAGCCTCATTTTTTTTTCCGCTTCGCCCGTCCAACGCCGGCCAGGGCCGCCACCGCCTGAATCAAGTCCGCGTCTTTTGAGATTTCCTCAACAGGCGCGGGCAGACGGTATGTCCAGTTAAAGGACGAGATAGTGCCCGGCACATTGATACGCTCGGAAGCGGGGTCCTCGGCGTACCATTGGGGCGACAGGTGGAGGAGGTCCTGAATCTGGAAGACCCGGAACCGGGAAGCGGCGGCGGCCATTTTCTGGAGAAGAACTTTGGCGACGCCGGGATTGCAGCTCCTGGGCAGGGAAGGATAGCCGATAAACCCGCAGAAGCCTTCCTGATCAACCTCCCGATCCCACCATTCCCGCAGGGTGGAACTGTCATGAACCGCCGGAGTACAGACGCTCAGTTCAGGGTAGTCCTCAAAGGGCACAAAAGGAGCGCCCTCCATATCCCATTCCCGGTGCCATCGGACAACCCGGAGCCCCAGAATCTTGAGTTTCTTGAGAACCCGGGGAACGCAGCCGGGGATTTCCCCCAGATCTTCGGCGCAGGGCAGCATGGCGGAAGACTCGCACAGAACGGAAAGGAGCTTCTTTCCCTGTTTTTCCCAAACCGCTTCCGAAGCGGCGCCGTGTTTTTCCAGTAGTTCTTCCAGACAGGACTTTTCCGTTTCCGAAAGGGAAGCGTAGGCCCGGGAATCGCGGCAACGCCAGGTGGGAGAAAATTTGCCGTCCTCGTACTCAAAGAAAAGGCGGTTGCGCCACGCCTCCAAAAGATAGTTTTGGGCGGCGGGATGAAGTTTCAGGGCCGTTATATCCTTCTCGCCCTGGATGGATTCTTTGAAAAGCCAGAGTTCCTCCGTCTCTATACGGTCCAGGACGGCAGCGAAGACCTTTTCCGCTTCGGCGGCGATGTCTTCTTCCGCGTACGCCCCGCCCCAGCCGGTCCGCAGGGCGTCCCAGACTTCCCCGGTCGGGATGTGGGGCTGGGACATCCAGCGTACGCGCCCGCCGTCAAAACCCAAGGCGGAAAGTTCGTCCCTGGTTATGGGGATGTAGGGGACGAACCGGCCCAAGGCGGCGGAAAAATCCTTCCGGGGGCTGGCCCATATACGAAAGAACCCCAAAACATGATCGATACGGTAGGCCTGGTAGTATTTTTCGGCTGTTGCAAGGCGCTTCCGCCACCAATCGTAATTCGTTTTGGCCAGGGTTTCCCAGTTGTAAATCGGGAAGCCCCAGTTCTGCCCTTCGGGACTGTACATATCAGGAGGCGCCCCGGCGGACAGCTCAAGATGGAAGTATTCAGGGTGGGCCCATACATCACAGGAATCATCGTTGATAAGGATGGGAAGATCCCCTTCAAGGATGACGCCCTTAGCGGCGACCGCGGCGGCGGCCTTTCTGAACTGACTGTCCAGAGCCTCCTGAATCCAGGCCCAAAAGAGATGTTCCCTCCGTAGGCCGCCGTCGTTCCAGAGCGCCTCAATTTCCGCCGGCGTTATCCGCCGGAACGCGGACCATTTCTGCCAGCTCTTTTCGCCGTTCGCCTCCTTGAGCCGCCGGTATACGGCGTATTCTTTTATCCAGGGGTTTTCCTCTATCCACGTTCCCAGAGCGCCCCGTGCCGCTTTTTCGGCTACCGCCTCTTTGTTGGCGGCGTAGATTTCCCGAAGCAGGCCCATTTTAGCCCGAAGTATCTTTTCAAAGGGAAACCGCGGTTCCCCTTCAAATTCTTTTCCCAGGGCTTCGACTTTTCGGAGGGTTTCCGGCGAACCTGACTGAAGCTCCGGCAGATCGCCGATCCTGAGATACAGGGGATGAAGGGCGAACACGGTAAGCGCACTGTAGGGAGAACTCTCATACCCCGTATCATTAACCGGCAGGATTTGTATCAGCCCGATTCCCATTTTTACGCATAATTCGGCAAATTCGACCAGGTCTGGAAATTCCCCGACTCCGATACTCTTGTTACTCCGCAAGGCCCCTACCGGGATCACCGTACCGATCAGCCGTTTTCCGGCGCTCTTTGTTTGCTGGGTTTTAGCCATGATGTCTCCTCTTCTTTCTTTAATTTACTCACGATACCCCGGCGGGGCGTTACGCGGGAAACATGCCAATCAGCCTGACTGCCGGACAACCCCGCCCCATATGCGTTTGCCGACAGAGACCCGCCGGCGAATCACGCCGCCGCGGCTGTCCGTAATGGGGCAGCCGCGCTCTTCCGCTACCGCTGCACCCGGCCGGAGGCGTTTCCCGCCGCGAGCGCTTCGATTTCCGCAACGCTGATAATGTTGAAGTCGTGTTCAACCGTATGCTTGAGACAGCTTGCGGCAACGGCAAAATTGATGGACTTCTGATCATCCCAGCCTTCAAGCCGGGAGTAGATCAGGGCTGCGCCGAAACTGTCGCCTCCGCCGACTCTGTCCACGATGCGGACGGCGTAATCAGGGCCGAAAGAAGCGGCGCCGGATTTTCCGTCATAGAGCATACCCGACCAATTGTTATCGCTTGCGGAAATGCTGCCCCGGAGGGTAATGGCCGTCTTCTGAAACCCGAACCGGTCCGTAAGCTGCCGCGCTACCGAGATATATCCCTCGCGGTTCAAAGCGCCGGCGTTAATATCCGTATCAGCGGCGCGTATACCGAAAACATCGGCGGCGTCTTCCTCGTTGGCGATGCAGACATTCACCCCGGCCATGAGTTCTCCCATGACCCGGCCCGCTTTCTCTCTGCTCCAGAGCTTCTTCCGGTAGTTGAGATCGCAGCTTACCGGGACCCCCAGTTTTTTCGCCGCGCCTACCGCTTCTTTACACAGTTGAGCGCAGTTGTCGCTTAACGCCGGCGTGATGCCCGTAAAGTGAAACCAGTCCGCCCCTTTAAGCAGGGCCTCCCAGTCAAACTCGCCGCTCTTTGCCTCCATGACCGCCGAATGGGAGCGATCATAGATGACCTTGGAGGGCCGCTGAGACGCGCCCTTTTCCACAAAGTAGATGCCCAGGCGCTCGCCGCCCCGCAGGATTCCCGAGGTGTCCACCCCAAAACGCCGGAGCTCGTTGATCGCCGACTGGCCTATCTCGTGAGCGGGGACCTTGGTAACATACGCGGCGTTGACCCCGAACTGGGCAAGACTCACCGCCACATTCGCCTCGCCGCCCGCGTAGGACGCCTCGAACTCCGAAGCCTGCAAAAAGCGCAGATAACTCTTGGGATTCAGGCGCATCATTATTTCCCCGAAACAAACAACCCGTTTCATGCGTATCTCCTTAAATTTTTATTTATTGAGCCTGGCCCAACCCTAATTGACGGCGCGATGACGCCCACGA
>JAIRSS010000159.1 GCA_031255315.1 Spirochaetaceae bacterium | reverse complement strand
GACGATAATTAAAAAGATTCTGTATAATTGAAAAATCATCGGGCCGTAGGATAGTGGCTAATCCGCTTGCTTCGGGAGTAAGAGACCGGCGGTTCAAATCCGCCCGGCCCGATCCGGCTCTCTCTTTTTGAGGAGGGCCTTTTTTATTGAAAATCCGGACGGGTTTCGCCGCAGCAAAAACATCCGTTCTTTCAGACGCTCCTTCGGCTGACCCTACGGTACCTTATAATGAATGGGATCCCAGCCGTACGCCTTGATCTTGTTCAGGATCGTTTTTCTGCTTATCCCCAGTTCCTGCGCCGCTTTGGTGCGGTTTCCGCCGCACCGGACCAGGGCTTCCTGAACGGCCTGTTTTTCCAGTTCCTCTAAGGAAGCGCTCGACGAGATTCCGGAGCTTCCAGCAGCGCTCCCCGGGCCGTCCCCGGGGGGGCCGCCCAAAAACCCGGCGTCCCGGTGAATATCAATGTCTTCAGGGCGAATCTCCGTTTCCCCGGCGTAAATAAGCGCCCGTTCAAGAATATTCTCAAGCTCCCGTATATTCCCCGGAAACGAGTATCCCCGCAGCTTTTCCGCCGCCGCTGTGGACAGGGACGGAACGGGACGGTTCATACGGACGCTGAGTTTATGCAGTAAGTGCTCCGTCAAAAGGGGGAGGTCTTCCCGTCGCTCCCGGAGGGGCGGGAGGATAAGGCGGAAAACGTTGATCCGGTAATAGAGATCTTCCCTGAAGCGGCCGTCCTTTACCAGGGCCTCCAGATTCCGGTTGGTCGCGGAAACAATACGCGCCCCAACGGGAATGTCGGCGGAACCGCCCAGGCGGCGTATCTTCCGTTCCTGGAGGACCCGGAGGAGCTTCACCTGAAGCGGCGCGGGCATCTCCCCTATTTCGTCCAGGAAGATGACGCCCCGGCCCGCCAATTCAAAAAGCCCCTGTTTCCGGGCGGAAGCGCCGGTAAAGGCCCCTTTCTCGTGGCCGAAGAGTTCGCTTTCCATAAGACCTTCGTGTATGCCGCCTATGTTCACGGCGACAAACGGATCGGATGCCTGGGGGCTCAGACGGTGTATCTCCCGCGCGGCCACTTCCTTGCCCGTACCGCTTTCCCCGGTGATAAGAACCGTTGCGGTGGAAGCGGCGACCTTGCGGATTTTGGCGGACACGCGGCGCATTGCTTCCGCCTCGCCGATGAGACCGCCGGGGCCGGTGAGCCGTTTCTCCGCCTCAACCAGGTTTTCCCGCCGTTTGTCGTCCACCAACTGCCTGAGCTTGATGAGGAGTTCCGCCGGATCAAAGGGCTTGACGAGATAATCCCGCGCCCCGGCTTTCAGCGCCTCCACCGCATCGGAAATCTGACCGTGGGCGGAAATCATAAGCACCGGAACGGATACGCCCCGGTCCCGTATCCTCAGGAGAACTTCCTGGCCGTCCATCCCCGGCAGCTTCAGGTCCAGGATTACCGCGTCAAAAGATTCCCATTCAAGAAAACGGAGCGCCTCTTCCCCAGTTTCAGCGCACCGGGCGGTTATCCCTTCCAGACTCAGATATTTTTTCAGCGATTCCCGGATGTTCCGTTCATCATCAGTGATCAATACCCGCATGATTCCTCCTTCCGGTACTCAGGCAGGGTGAGCCGTACCGCCGCGCCGCCGCCTTCCCGGTTCTCCAAAATAATGGTTCCCCCGGCGGCTTCTATAAACCGCTTACTGATACTAAGACCGATGCCGGTTCCGGTGCTTTTTTTGGTAAAGAAGGGATCAAAGACCCTTCCACTATCTCCGGGCGCTATTCCCCCGCCCCGGTCGGTAATCGTGATGACCAGGCGTTCCAAACGGCGCGGGCCGTGGCCGCCGCTTCGCCCTATGGAAGCCCTTACTTCGCTTTTCGGTCCGCCGCTTTCCAGGGCGTTGCGGATGAGGTTCTCAAAAACAGAACAGGCTCGCTCGTTGTCCATGAGAATCATCCCGTCCTTAACCGCGCCGTCCTCCACAATATCTCTGCCGCAAAGCCGCAGCGAAACCGCCCGGAGAACGGCGTAACTGTTCAGCGCCGCCGGGTTTCCCACCGCGTCCCGGAGGAAGTCGTTCACCCGGTAGGTCATGGCCGAAAGGCGCTCCACTTCATCATCAATAGCGGTCAGCTCTTCCGTCCCCGCGCCGGCGAAGAGTTTCCTCAGTATCCCGGTCTGAAGCCTGATGGAAAGCAGGGGATTCTTGATTTCATGCGCCAAGGTGCTTGCGGCGGTTCCCAGAACCACCAGGTTTTTCTGAGATTCTATCCGTTCCCGGTATTCCCGGTTCTTGAGATACAAGCGCCGGACAAAGAACACCACCCCCAGGAGGACCGCTTCACAGAACGGAAAGAATACCGTTGTTACGGTCAGGGTACGCCAATAGGCGGGATGGATAACGTCGATATAGAGGTACTTGCTCCCGGCCAGCGTGGAGAAGAAGGCGTAGGCCGGGGGAAGCCCGCCGGGCGGCTGTTGGCCTTCGGGAAACGGGATCGCGCCGCCAGGGGGAAACGGGATCGGACCACCCGGCGAAAACGGACGTTCGGCAAGGGGCGCGGGGCGTTCAGGGGGAAGCGGGACGGCTTCCTGCGGACCGCCGCCTGGTTCTTCCTTTAAATACCGGTACCGCCGCAATCTTCCGCGCCGGGTCTGTTCCCATTCATGCGTCTGCTCATAACGCCGCTCCCCCGCCGTTTGGCGAGGAGGAATAATTCCGGGCCGGGTGTGGAGGATGAACTTGACCCGGCTTCCCTGCTTGTCAGGAATGGCATAGCGGCCGGGGCCGGCTTCCCAGCGGCTTTTCAGGGGTTCTTCGTCAAGCACCGGCGGAACCGCGCCCCATCCATAGACCTGCTTCAGATCGTCCCCAAAGATACCGAACCCGGCGATCCGGTTCCTCAACAGCGGGGAAGATTCAATAGCGGAGCCGAAATCCTCGTAATCCCGCAGGCTGGTAAAGAGGACGTTGAAGAGCCGTTCGTTCTGGTTGTCCCGAATGAACCGCGCCCGGTCCCGCAGCTCCCAGAAAATAAACGCCGTCAATACCGATAGAAGCAGCCAGATCGCCAGCGCGGCAATGAGAGAGGCCGTCTTCGGGGGGAACTTCACTGGGAACTTCATCAAAACGCCTGCCGGGATGAAATATACCACGTTCGCGCTACCAGGATAAGAAGGCGGCCCGCAAATCTTCATCAGAAGAAAAACAGCCGAGGCTCCTGAGCCTGGAGGCGTCCCTCAGAAAACCATACCAGGCTTTAATATACTGGGTGCGGTTTGAACCTGCCAGCGCCGCGGCGTCCGACAGTTCCGCAACCGAGGCGTTGGACAGGCGGTACCGTTCCAGGACTTGCTCATAATGGCGCCGGGCGTATTCATCCGCCCGGCGGGAGGACAGCACCGACATGGCCCGGGTAATCAGATCCAGAACGGCGGTTTGAATTTCCAGATTCAAAGAAGCTGCGGCGCTTTGTTTTTCCAGGGCGGCTTCGGTCCGGGCATATTCTTTTTTCTCAACCGCGGCTCCGGTTACCCAAATATCAAGGGGGATGGCCGCGTTCAGAGAAAGCCGTCCCGATGGAAGCGGGGCCCCGTTCAGAGGGGAATACTCGATCCCTCCCGATACGCCGACGCTCAGGCTGGGAAGATACTCCCGCTTGGCCAGGGATACGGCCTGTTCCGCCCGGCTGCCCGCCAGCGCCGCCTTTACCAGGGCGGGATTATTGGCCGCCGCAGTTGTGCGGAAGGATTCCTGGAAAGCCGCAGCCGACTCTTCCGAAAGTCCCGCCAGCTTTTGGATGATTCCCTCCCAGGCTTCACCGTCAATCGCTTCACAGCCGGAAAGTTCCGCCAGGCCCGTAAGATTTTTAAGCGCCGCCGCGGCAAGGGTACAATCCCGCCGGGACTGGTTCCAGAGGGTTTCCTTGGCTTCCTTTTCAGCCAGGGCGTACAGGTAATCGCTGTAGCCAATCATCCCGCTTTCCAGGCGTATTTCCGCCATAGACAGCGCAAAGACCGCCGCCTCCAACGCAGCCTCGGAGGACTCCAGAACCGCCCCGGATTCCAACGCGCCATAATAGGCCGCGTCCGCTGCGTCAAGAACGGCGAAATACTCCGCAGCAGCTTCCTGGCGGGCGATCCCGGTCGTCATGCGGGCGATGGATTTCAGGAGGGCGTTCTTCCCTCCGTTATAAACCCGCTGGGTTACGCCGAAATTAATCCCCCCGCTGAGGCCCTCCTCCAGGGAAACCGATCCCTGGGAAAACCCCCAGATATTCGCCGACGCCGACGCTCCCAGGGACAGGGAAGGCAGCGTATCGAATGTCAAAATTTTCTCATCCAGCAGGGCGTTCTCGACGGCCAGGTTATACCGGGCCAATGTACGGGAATTCGCCAACGCCAGGCTCCGGACGGTTTCCAGATCAAGGCCGAAAGCGGCTGCAGACGGCAATACCGCCGCCAGCAGTAAACCGGTTATTTTCATCTATACCTCCTCATTATACCCTCTCATTCCGTTTATTCATACCGCAGCGCGTCTATCGGGTAGAGCCCCGCAGCTTTCCGGGCGGGATAGTACCCGAAGGAGACGCCCACCCCGGCGGCGAACAGAACCGCCGCCGCGACGACGGCGGGGTTAATAAACACGGGAACAGCGAAACCGACGAGAATACGGCAGGCCAAAAAAGCCAACCCTATGCCAAGGAGCCCTCCCAGGAGGCTCAAGATAACGGATTCGGAGAGGAACTGTAGCAGAATATCCCGCTTCCGGGCGCCCACCGCCATGCGGAGGCCGATTTCGCGGGTCCGCTCGGTTACGGAGACCAGCATGATGTTCATAATCCCGATGCCTCCGACGAGAAGTGAGACGCCGGCGACAGCGGCCAGCAGGGTCGTAAGGCTGCGGGATGTTTCCGAAGCCATCTCGATGAGCGCCGCGCTGTTCATGATCTCGAAGTTCGCGGCGTCGGCGGCTTTCAGCCGGCGGGCTTCCCGGAGGATGAGTTCCGCCTCCCGCTGGGCCGCTTCCATATATTCCCCGCTGACCACGCTCATGGCGATGAGGTTGATGTTCCGGGAATTGTTCAGCCGGTACAGCGCCGTGTCCAGGGGGATCATGATAAGGTCGTCCTGATCGTTCCCATTCCCGTCAGCGCCTTTCTTCTCAAGAATCCCGATGACGGTAAAATAATCAGTCCCTATCCGCGCCCGCCGCCCCAGGGCTTCGGCGGCCCCGCCGAAAAGGTTCTCCGCGGTGGTAAGCCCCAGAACCGCCACCCGGTTCCGCGATTGCAGGTCCTCCCCGGCAAAGAAATGCCCCGACGCGACGTTCCAGTTCCTGACAGCAAGATATTCAGGCTCCACCCCCATGACCGTCACTGAAGCGTTCTCCAGGGGGCCTGAAACCGTAAATGTGCGCTGGGTAACCCCGGAGACCGCCCGTGCATAAGAGGATTCCGCCTTGAGCTTCGCCGCCTCCGCGTAAGTAAGCAAGACGGGCCTGGGCAGGGCCCCTGGATTATCGGGATTCCATAGGCGGATTGCCCGGGCCCTGATCTGAATCAGGTTAGTCCCCATTGCGGTAATGCGGTTTTCGATCTCCCTTTGGGCGCCCTCCCCTACCGCAACCATGACGATCACCGATCCCACGCCGATGATGATCCCCAGGGACGTAAGAAGGCTCCGCATCCGGCTGCGAAAGATGTTCCTCAAACAGGAATTGAGCAGTTGAAACAGGTTCACGGCGCCTCCTCTTCCCCGGACAAGAGGGCGTGATCCCGCTTCCATCGGGCCAGATCCTCTTTGGCGTCCCGTGGGGGCCGCTGTTCCCCCGCCGGCGTATCGGCGATCAACCGGCCGTCCCTAAGGGTAATAATCCGTTTCGTGTAGGCCGCAAGTTCCGGCTCGTGGGTTACCATGACGATGGTTTTCCCCCGGCGGTTTAAATCCTGAAAGAGGCCCATGATTTCCAGCGTCATCCCGGTGTCCAGGTTGCCGGTTGGTTCGTCCGCCAGAATAAACGCGGGATCATTTACCATTGCCCGCGCTATGGCTACCCGCTGCTGCTGGCCCCCGGATAACTGGGAAGGGAAATGGTACAACCGTTCCCCCAGCCCTACTTCCCGCAGAACTTCCGCCGCCCGTTCCTTCCGGTCCGCGTTCCTCCCCCGGTTGTACAGCAGGGGGAGTTCCACATTTTCCAGGGCCGAAGTACGGGCAAGGAGGTTGAACGACTGAAACACGAAGCCTATTTTTTTATTCCGGATCCGCGCGAACGCGTCTCCGTCCGATTTGGATGTTTCTATCCCGTCCAAGCGGTAGGTTCCCCCGCTGGGCTTATCCAGGCAGCCCAGAATGTTCATCAGGGTAGACTTTCCCGATCCGGAAGGCCCCATTACCGCAACAAACTCGCCCGCTTCGGCGGAAAAGTCTATCCCCCTAAGCGCCCGGACGGTAAGGCCGCCCCCCTGTTTCCCGCCGAGCCGGTATTCCCGCCGGATTCCCCGCAGTTCTATTACCGCCATTGCTCACACCTTTTCTCTGAGGATCACCGGCAGTCCTTCCAAGCCGCCGCCGGCGGCCCCGCCATCTTCCCCTCCCCTGCTCCACGCCCGAATTTCCGTACGTGAACCATCGGTAATACCGGAAGTTACCAGAACGCAGTCCAACTTCCCCTCGCTGGTAAGATACCACAGGGGCTTAGGCGGACTCACCGCCCCCCAGGAAGAAACCGCCGGGCTTCGGTTTCCCCCGCCGCTCCCGGCTCCCTCCCGGTTTCCGGCGGGCATGCCCGGCCCGCGGGGCGTCATCATACCGGTAAGCCCCTGGACCATACCGCCGGTCCGGGTCTGAGGAGGCTGGGCCTCCGGCGCGGCTTTCCGCTGTTCCCGGGCGCGTTGTTTTTCATCTTCGGACATTCCCCGCAGACTGGCGGCAAAGACCATATCCGCTACCGCGTCTTCCGTCAGAGCCGTTGGCTGGTACCGCAGCGCCGCGTTGGGAACCAGAAGAATATTTTCGTTCCGCTTTTCGATAAACTCCACCGCGCAGGTCATACCCGGCAAAAGGACGCCCCCTGAATTGTCTACGTTGACAATCACCGTGTAGGACACTACGTTATCCTGAACCGCCGGCATAAGGCGGACAGCCTCAACAAGACCTGAAAAAGCCTCCCCCGGCAGGGCCTCCAGGGTAAACCGTACTCCCTGGCCCTTCCGTATCCCGGAGATGTCAAGTTCCCCTATCCCGGCTTCTATCTGCATCTCCTCAAGGTTTTCCGCCAGGGTAAAAAGGCTGGTGGAATTACTGCTGGAACCTTCCACCACGGTGTCCCCTTCGCTGATGTTCCGTTCCAGGACGATCCCGTTAATAGGGGAAAGGATGAACGCGTATTGGTTCATTTCGGTTTCTATGGCCCGAAGGGAAGCCTCGGCGGCGGCAAGTTCCGCGCGCTGAATATCCAGGGCGGTCTTTCCGGTTTTAAGCTCATATTCAGAGATAAGATTTTTCTCCCCCAATTTTTCCTGGTTCCGGTAATTCAAAAGCTGAAGTTCGTAATTTGCCCTGGCCTTCACCACGGCGGCGGCCTGTTGTTCCCGCTGGAGCCTGAGCATGTCCGTATTGAGTTCGGCCAGGATGTCCCCTTTCTGGATGACGTCATTGTAATCCGCGTATATTTTTTCAACTTTCCCGCTCATCCTTGCCAGCACTTTTACCGTTGCCACAGGCTTTAAGGAACCCGCGGCGGATATAGTTTTTTCCAGGGTTCCCCGGCTGACCTTCGCGAACTCGTAGTCCTTTACCGCCCCGGTCTTGCCCGAAGCGCACCCGGCGGACAAAAGTCCGGTGGACAAGAGCCCGGCGAAAAAAAGCTGGAAACCCCGCAGGACCGGGAAAATCCAGGGCCCCTCATTCAACCGCATAGTTCCATGCAACCTCATAGTTTGATTCTCCTCCTTGTAAATACTAGCAATTTTCATGCCAAGATAAAAAATTCCGCCGCAAGGCAGGATAGACGTATAGCGTAGGGTCAATTACGGAGGAGACGGCATCCTTGTCGCCTGAAAAATCCCAATGATTTTAAAAGACTCGTTATTGATGGGTGGTTGACATTATTTTATGATGTATAGTATGCTACCTCTAGAAAATGTGAAATTGACTTCTGAATAGGAGTCATAACGTGTAGCGTTTATACGTGCGGGAATAGCTCAGTGGTAGAGCGCGACCTTGCCAAGGTCGATGTCGCGGGTCCGACTCCCGTTTCCCGCTCTGATTAATTTTTGGAGACGAGCCGCGGAGTATGATGCATAATTCTTTGTATCATAATTAATTACATAAAATATAGTATCAATGGCGCTTCCTGATAGAACAACGACTGAGGGTTTTATAGAATACCCGTAAGGCTGGAAGTTTGCAATTTCATTGTACCTCAAATAATGAACGGTGTTTTCCATCATAATTTTTGAATCTCCGCCTGCCCGTTTGATCACCACATATATAAGATGTATACAAAGGGTATGAAAAAATATCGCAGGTGATCCAAAAAGTATGATGGATACGTACCGCTCCCTTACACTCCTAACAGAGCGCTGTAGGCATCCAGCGCCGGGTCCCCGGAACCGCCGCTTGATTTAGCGGCTAAAACCTTCTTCGTAAGGACCTTGCCGAGCTGAACTCCTTCCTGGTCAAAACTGTTGAGGTTCCACACAAAGCCCTGGAACATGACCTTGTTCTCGAAGTGGGCCAGGAGCGCCCCCAGCGCCGCCGGGGTAAGCCGCCTGCCGTAAATGAGGCTTGATGGACGGCCGCCGGGAAATTCTTTCGTCTTGTCAGCCCCGCCTCCTGACGCTTGCCCTGCGGCAAAGGCCACGATCTGGGCGGCCAGATTAGCCGTAAGTTTGGTCTGGCTTGTCGAACCGTCTACCTCCACATCATCCCCCCGCTGGCTTTCCGTGAATCCCACGAACTGAAGAGGCGCGGCGTCCGTACCCTGGTGGAGCAGTTGGTAGAACGAATGTTGGCCGTTGGTCCCCGGTTCTCCGAAAACCACGGGACCTGTGGAATACGAAAGAGGGCTGCCGTTCCGGTTGACCCGTTTGCCGTTGGATTCCATATCAAGCTGCTGGAGGTGGGCGGGGAACCGGGAAAGGGCCTGGCTGTACGGCAGGATGGCCGTGTAGGGGTAACCCAGGAAGTTCCGCTCCCACACGCCGATAAGGGCGTCCAGAAGGGCGGCGTTGGCGAATATATCCGGGTTCAGGGCCAGGGCGTCCGCTTCATGAGCCCCTGACAGTATCTCCTGGAAAACGCCGGGACCGAAGGCCAGGGAGAGAATCACCCCGCCTACCGCAGAGGTGGAGGAATACCGGCCCCCTATAAAGTCGTCGATATAGAACGAATCGAGATAGGCGGGATTATGGGCCAGGGGGCTCGTCTCGCTCGTAACGGCTGCCAGGTGTTTACGGGGATCAAGCCCCGCCTTCTTCAGTTTAGCCGTAACAAAGAGTTCATTCGCCAGGGTTTCCTGAGTAACGCCGCTCTTGGAGACCAGGACAAACAGGGTCTCGTCCAGGGGAACCGAGTCCGTTACCTGGGAGGCGTCGTCCGGATCCACGTTGGAGATGAAGGCCGCCCGGAGCCGGCGCTTCCCTTCTTTGGCGGCCCAATTCTCCAAAGCCAGGCAGAGGGCCCGGGGCCCCAGGTCGGAACCGCCGATGCCTATCTGCACCACCGTGGAAAAGATTTTGTCCCTGGAAGGACGGATGGCTCCCGTGTGGACCGCGTCGGCAAAGGCGGAAAACCGGGTCCGTTCAGCCTGGTAAAAAGCGCCCAGGTCCCTGCCCTTGTGGATCACCGGCTTACCGAGCCGCCCCCGCAGAAGATGATGCAGAACCCGCCGTTTTTCCCCGGTATTGATGATTTCCCCGTCCAAAAGGGCCTGGTACTTGGCGACAAGCTCCTGCTCGCCGGCCAGGGCGTTTAGGGCCTCCAGAACCGCCTGATCCACCCGCTTGGCCGCCCAGGAATAGGAAAGCCCCCCCGCCATGGGAACCACGCTGGTTGCAACCCGTTCAGCAGTCAAAAGCGCGGTTAAATCAATCCGTTCCGCCGCCGCCAGCCCTGCCAGGGTTTTGTACGCGTTCGTCTTGTCAAAATCAACAAATTGCATCATCAGTGCTCCTTAAATTGCCCGTTCCAAAACAGTACACCCCGGCTCAGGAGAGCCGTCTTGCTTTTGAACCGGCCTTAATCTTCGAGTTCCGGAATGCTCTCTTTCATCCGGGCCATAAAATTTTCACCCGTAAATCCTTCTCTCAGGCACACAAAAACGATATTGTCTCGTCCGGCTATCGTTCCCAGCACATCGTCCAATCCCAAATTATCCACAGCCAGCGCCACCAGATCGGCGTGGCCGGAATAGGTCTTGATCACCACCATGTTTCCGGACCAGTCAATAGAGATATACCCCCGAAGGAAGTCATGGGCGTAGGTACGCTCGGATTCCTGCCGTTCTTCATCCCCCGGAAGGGAATAGACGTATCCATTGTGGCCGTCTGAGATCTTCCCCACCTTGAGGAGTTTCAGATCCCGGGACAAAGTAGCCTGAGTTACGACAAACCCTTCTTGTTGCAGATACCCCAAAAGGACTTCCTGAGACTCTATACGATATGTCCTGATGAATTTACGGACCGCTTTTAACCGGACCAGCCGTTCTTTCAACTAACACCCCGAATACTTATTCTTGATTGCGGCTGTTCCAGAACTGAAGCTACTGAAGTTTTGGAACAGCCCTATGTATAAATATACTATAACAAAGAAATTTTTTGCAAGGTTGGCTCCAATTTCGCGGGGCGCTAAAAATCCCCGCCCTAGGCTGTAGAACGAAAGCGGGATCAGGCGGCGCCGCAAACCCGCCGTCCTGGAAGCCCGCGTCCGTCCGCCCGGGTCTCCCCTTCCGTCCATCACCGCGCCCTTAAATCACCCAGTCCCAGAATTCGTCCTGGCGCAGTTCCCCGTACGCCGGAGGGGAATGGCTGTCGGGCTTGAATTGGAGTTCCGGGTTTTTAATGCTGACCCTGGTTTTTTCCGGCACCGACTTGGTAACAAAGGCGTTGCTGCCGATAACCACCCCCTCGCCGACGATGGTATTGCCGCCCAGTATGGAAGCGCCCGAATAAATCGTAACATGATCCTCAATGGTCGGATGCCGCCTGGCGCCTTTCAGGGTCTGGCCGCCCCGGGTAGAAAGCCCTCCCAGCGTAACCCCCTGGTAGATCTTCACGTAGTTCCCGATAACCGTTGTTTCGCCGATGACTATGCCCGTGCCGTGGTCGATGAAGAAATGGTGGCCGATAACCGCGCCGGGGTGTATGTCGATGCCGGTGAGATTGTGGGCGTATTCGGTCATGATCCGGGGAATGAGGGGGACTTCCAACTCATAGAGGATGTGGGCCAGCCGGTAAACCATGATGGCGTAGATTCCCGGATAGGATGAGATAATCTCGTCCAGATTGGCCGCCGCAGGATCGCCGTCAAAGGTGGCGGAAACATCCTGGGCCAGATATTTCCGTACCTCCGGCAGGCGGGCCAAAAACTGAAAGGCAATATCCGCCGCTTTTTCCTCAATTATTTCTTTTCCCAGGCCGCCGTAATGGGGGCTGTAATGGAGCGCCCGGACGGTCTCTTTGGAAAGGGTGTGCTGAACTTCTTCAAGAATGTCCCCCGCGTGGTATTCCACCGACGAGAGGGAGATATTTTTTTTGCCAAAGTAGCCGGGAAAAATGAGGCGGCGCAGCTTTTCCAGAATTTCCACGACGCGTTCCCGGTTCAGCAAATGCACCGAATCAATTTTGATGATCTCCGCATGTTCCTCATAGCTTTTCATGAGCATCTCCGTAAGGTGCTTTAGCGGCGAGTACGAATCTTTTTCCATAATTACAGCCTCCTAACAGAAGTAGTCCAGGGCGTTTGCCCTTAAACAAAGGTTTTTCGGGCAAACGCCCGTAATGCATCAACAAGCCGGTCGATGTCTCCAAAGGTATTGTAAAAGGCGATGGAGAGCCTGACGGTTCCTTCAAGGCCGAAAAAGCGCAGCCCCGGCTGGGCGCAGTGGTGGCCGGTCCGGACCGCGACGCCCCGGCCGTTGAGGAACTTCCCCACTTCCCCGTTGTCCCTGCCTGCAAGCACAAACGAGAGGACGCCGGCCTTTTCCTCCGCGGTCCCGATGAAGCGCAGCCCCGGAACCGCCGCCAGCTCCTGTATGCCGTAGTTGAGCAGTTCGCGTTCCCATGCGGCGATGTTTTCCATACCTATGGCCGAAACATAGTCCAGCGCCGCCCCAAGGCCCGCGGCGCCGGCGATGTTCCCGGTTCCCGCCTCAAACTTGGCGGGGGCCTTGTGGTACAGGGTGCGCTCAAAGGTAACGTCGGCAATCATACCGCCGCCGCCCTGGTAGGGCCGGGCCGCTTCAAGAACTTCGCGCTTGCCGTAGAGCGCCCCGATTCCGGTGGGGCCGAATATCTTATGCCCTGAAAAGACAAAGAAATCCGCATCCAGAGCGCGTACGTCTACCGGCAGATGGGGGACCGCCTGAGCGCCGTCAATAAGAATGGGAACTCCCCGGGCGTGGGCGATCTGAATCATCTCCGCCACAGGCGCGACGGTTCCCAGGGCGTTGGATACGTAGACGGCCGCCGCAAACCGGGTCCGGTCTGAAAAGAGCCGCTCGTATTCCGAAAGGATGATCTGCCCGCGCTGATCGATGGGGGCGGCCCTGATGAAGGCCCCGGTTTCGGCGGCGATGATCTGCCAGGGGACGATATTGGCGTGGTGTTCCAACATGGTGAGAATGATCTCGTCCCCCGGACGGAGCAGGGGTTTCACAAAGCTGTGGGCCGCCAAGTTGACGCCCTCGGTGGTTCCCCGGACAAACACGATGGCGTCCGCCTGGGGCGCGCCGATAAACCCGGCGGTTTTGAGCCGGGCTTCCTCGTAAGCCTTGGCGGACCGGTCCGCCAGTTCATGAACGCCCCGGTGAATATTGGAGTTTTCATGGCGGTAATAATAGGAGAGCCGGTCTATGACCGCCTGGGGCTTCTGGGTGGAGGCGGCGTTATCCAGCCATACGAGGTCATGGCCGTTCACCGTTTCCGATAGAATGGGAAAGTCCGCCCGTATCGCGGCGAGGCTCTTGGCCCCTACCCGGCGGGAAAGCGGCGGGTCTCCGGCGGGCGGCGCGGAGGAGGGGAATTCCACGCCGCTAGAGGCGGCCCCGCCATACGGAGCCGGCCCCCCGTCTTTGGGAAGGAGCACCGGCGCGCAGGCGCCGGACGCCGGAACGGGGGGCCTTGCGGAGGTCTCCCCCGCAGATGTAAATTCCGGAAAATACATCGAAGCCCAGGAGGAGATTTCGGCTTCCGAGGGAAGGCCCCAGCCCGCAGGATCAGACCGGGTTTCAGGTATAGTCATAGTAATCACCGACTTCTACGCCTTCCAAAACCGCCAGGGCGTCGTCCGCGAGGACCGCGGCGGAGCAGTATACCGAAAGGAGATAGGAAGCTGCGCCGGCGTCGTCAACGCCCCGGAACCGGACCGCGAGCCCCCGGGATTGCTCGTTGGGGACTCCCGTCTGGTAGAGGCCGATGACGCCCCGTTTCGCTTCTCCGGTGCGGACCAAAAGGATGTTGGTCTTGCCGGTTTTTGCTTTGGGATTTTTGCGGCCGTCCACAAAGAGTTTGTCCGTGGGGATGATGGGGACTCCCCGCCAGGCGATGAAGGTCCCTCCGGCGGTATGCACCGTCGCCGGGGGAACGCCCCGGCGGGTGCATTCCCGTTCAAAGGCGGCAATGGCCCGGGGATGGGCCAGGAAGAAGGAGGGGTCCTTCCAGACTTTGGTAAGGAGTTCGTCCAAATCGTCGGGCATGGGCCGCCCGTATCGGGTCTGGATGCGCTGGCTGTCCGCTGTGTTTTTGAGGAGGCCGTAATCGTCATTGTTGATGATTTGGCTTTCCTGCCGTTCCTTGAGGCTTTCGGCGGCCAGGGCAAGCTGTTCCCGGGTCTGATCATAGGGAGCGCTGTACAGGTCCTGTACGCCGGCGTCCACGTTGATGACGGCGCTGATGGAACTGAGCCGGTACTCCCGGGGCTTGGTCTGGTACTCGATATACCCCTGGGGGATGCCGGTTTTCACCGGGTCCTGGCCGCACAGGGCGTCCAGGGGGGCCGCCCCCTCCACTACCCGGTTTACCCGGTAAACGCCGGCTTCAAGCCCCTTAAATTCCAGGACTTTAGTAAGCCACCTGGGGGTAAGGGATCCGTACTGGGGCGGAGTTTTGGTTACGTTCGCCAGTTGATACGCCGCGTCCCGTCCTAGCGCGTTGATTGGTTTGTCCGCCATGTTTCTCTCCTTTCCGATAAAGACGCCGGGAGTTTGTTGCGCTTCGCGCATAAAATAGCATAAATATTCATTTTGTGAATATTTATACTGTACAAACTCCGAAAGCACGCCGATTAATCAGGATTTTTTGCATGTATATGCAAAAAATCCACCAGTGCAACAGGCTGCTAGGATATATAGTCCGGAAATCAAGTTCTGTCAATATCGTTCTCCCGGGCCTGCCGGAGAGGGCGGCCTGGATACACTGTCCAAACAGCCCTCAAGCTCCCCCGCGAACTGGTAAGCGGGCTCTTGGGTATGAAACCCTTCGCTGCGAATCAACCGGGGAGTTTAAGCGGCTTTACCGGAGGGAAACCGCGGACCGTCTGAAGCGTCCGGACGGCCCATGCTGATATGGGCCGTCACATCACTTAAGGGCGCGTCCCTGATGTCCCTGCCCCGGATAAGCGCCCTGCCGGACAGGACATCCCAAAACCGGGCGGAGAGGGGCGGCTCCGGGAAGACCGCTTCAAGGCGCGGTCAAGGCGGAGGTTCATCACCGTGAGCCGGGGGCTTTGATTGTACGGCCCCCATGCCGGTAAAAACATTAGGCTCCCCCGTCCGCTACCTCCCGTAAATCCTGGCCAGACGGCTGATCCTCTGGGCCAGATCGCCGGTGAGCGCTTCGGTTTGCACGCGCCAGCGCCAGTTGTTGCCGCCGGTGGTGGAGGGGGTGTTCATCCGGGCGATTGATCCCAGGCCCAGGTAGTCCTGCATGGGGATGACGGCGAGGTTGGCCACGCTGGCCAGGGCGGCGCGGATAAAGGCCCAGTTGCCTTCCCGTATGTCCCGGAGGCCCAGGTACTCTCGGGCAAGGGCCACATCGTTAAAACCCGCGGTCTTGAGCCACTCTATGCTGGTGGGGTTGTCGTGGGTGCCGGTGTACACCACACAGTGACGGTCAAAAGTGTAGGGCATATAGTCGCTGGCTTCCCGTGAATCGAAGGCGAATTGCAGAACCTTCATGCCCGGATAGCCGGAAGCGCGCAACAGATCCTTCACCTCCGGCGTAAGGTAGCCCAGGTCCTCGGCAATGATGCGGGCCTCCGGCATCTCCCGGTTTATGGCTTCGATAAAAAAGCGCCCCGGGCCTTTCACCCATTCGCCGGTCCTCGCGTCCTTTTCCCCCGCGGGGATGGAGTAGTAGCTTTCAAAGCCCCGGAAATGGTCGATCCGGGTTACATCGTAGAGCGCCGCGCAGGATCGGAGCCGGGAAAGCCACCAGGCATAGCCGGTTTGGGCCAGCGCGTCCCAGTGATAGAGGGGATTTCCCCAGAGCTGGCCGTCCGCGGAGAAGGGATCCGGCGGGCAGCCCGCGACTCGCATGGGCCTGCGCTGATCGTCCAGCTGGAACAGCTCGCTTGCGGACCAGACATCCGCGCTGTCCATGGCCACGTAGATGGGAATATCGCCGATGATGGCCACATCCTGGCTGTTCGCGTAGGCCTTGAGGCTTTCCCATTGGGTGTACGCCAGGAACTGGGTGTAGGAATAGTACTCGATATCATCGGCAAGTTTTGTCCGGTACGTTGCAAGGGCCTTTTCGTCCCTGAAACGGAGCCTGTTACTCCATTCCAGCCAGGACGCGCCCCTGTTGTTGCGCTTCAGGGCCATGAAGAGGCTGTAGTTGTCCAGCCAGAACCCGTGTTTTTCCCGGAATGCCTGGAAAGCCGCCCCGTCATACGCGGAAGGGTCCTCCCGGAATTTCGCAAAGGCCCGGCGAAGGATCTTGCCGCGCTGCTGGTACTGGCCGGCATAGTAGACCCGGTAGGGTTTGCTGCCCCAGGAAACGGCCTCCAGTTCCTCTCTGTTAAGGAGCCCCTGCTCCAGGAGGGTGTCAAGATCGATGTAGTAGGGGCTTATGGCGAAGGCGGAGAAGCTCTGGTAGGGGCTGTCCCCCCAGCCGGTGGGGCCCAGGGGCAGAATCTGCCAGTACTTCTGCCCGGCATCCCGCAAAAAGTCTATCCAGCCCCTGGCCGCGGCGCCGAAGGTCCCGATGCCGTGCCGGGAGGGGAGGCTGCTTACCGCCAGCAAAATCCCCGCGGCCCTGTCGAACATGGCCCTAACCCTTTACGGAACCGGCGGTAACCCCTTCGATTATGTGTTTTTGACAGACAAAGTAGAAGATGATAATCGGAATAACCGCCAGGCCTATCATGGCCATCATATAACCCCAGTCGATGGAGCCGTATCCGCCCCGCAGGTACTGCACCGCCACAGGTATGGTCCGGTATTCGGAGCCTATGACCAGGTTGGGCAGGAGGAAGTCGTTCCACACCCACATGGAGTTGAGAATCGCCAC
>JAIRSS010000157.1 GCA_031255315.1 Spirochaetaceae bacterium | reverse complement strand
CCGGCTGTATCCTTCAGGCGGTTCCCCGCAGCACAACGCTATGATCTTTGCCTGTACCTCCCCGGTGACTATCGGTGGAACCGGCGGCGTCTGTCGTACTTTCCGCTTCAAAACCCCCTCTATGCCTTCCCGCTCATACTGTTTACTGACCCGGTATACCAAGGCTGTTTTACAACCGCATTGTTGGGCTATTGCCTTCTGTTCCGCCAGTGGTTTCTCTGTACCGTTCTCGTCCAGGCACAGCAGGATATTCGCCCTGATAATCTGACGCGCCGGGCGGCTTCCTTTTTTCGTTATTTCCCACAGCCGCTTTCTCTCTGTTTCCGTGAGCCTGACATGATATTTCTTTCCCTTCATTACTTACCCCTCCCTCTTGGGCTAAGGATACTATATAACGATCTGTTTAGTATTTACAAGGTACTAGCGCACAGTCAATTAGTTTTGGAACAGCCTCGATTGTTATCTGCATTTTCCCGGCTCAAAAAGTCTTGATTTCGGAATTACCGCCCATCTTCAAATTCTTCTAGCGGTAACCATCTATCTATAGTATACTGAGCCTATCCCAAAACTTCAGTTTTGGAACAGGCTCTACTGATTGAAAATTTAAGGGGGGCATATGAAGATAAAAATACACCTGCCGGTATTCGAGAATTCTGAGCGTAAAGCAGTATCCCAAAAGGCAGCGGACAGGACGGCGGTGATGGAATTTCATATCCGCCGGGAACAGCGGGAAGAATTCGGCCTGGAAGACAGCCTTTTTTCACTTACCGGGAACGTAATCCTGGCGGATATTAAAGGGGCCAGGGAATTAGCGCGGAAAATCAACGCCAAAACAGCCTCCAGCCATCCTGAACGGACAGTAACGGCGGGCCAACTCAACGCTATGGGGCTTATCGACGAGATTCTTCATTATACGGCGGCCCTTTACCGGGAGCAGGTGCAGCCCGGCGCCTTTGATCTGGCTCTCAGCAGGCTGGAAGGGCGGCTTGGTTCGGACCGGCTCATGGGGCTTTTAACGAATTTCAACGGTCAGTTTCCGCCCCGCCCGGTGTACGCCGGGAAGGTTACGGTAGACGACTACCTTGCCAGCGATGAAGGCGGGGAAAGCCGCCGGGCCTTGACGCTGGAAGAAATAATGCTTCTTGCCCTGGCAAACCTTAACCCGGCCTTTAAGCCCTTTCTTTTCCTGTTTGATGACCGGGACTTGAAGACGCATACCGTCTATTCTAAGGCTGTCGAAGGACTCAAGGCCTTTTTTGCCGAGCTTCCCCCATTCGGGCCTGACAGCCTGAACCTGTGGGATCTCCTCCGCAGTCCGGCTCTGTCAAGCCCGGATTCCCTGTACGGTCAGCTTGAATTTATACGGAAACGGTGGGGGGTGCTTCTGGGTACGTACCTGACCCGGCTCCTCATGAGTTTGGATGTTATAAAAGAGGAAACCAAGCCGTCCTTCTTTGGGCCGGGGCCTGCTCAGACGCTGATCTATGAAGGCCAGGATGAAGAATATGAACGGTTCAGCCCGGATCAGGAATGGATGCCTAAGACGGTGCTTATTGCCAAAAGTACCCTGGTATGGCTCTACCAGCTTTCCCAAAAATACGGACGGCCCATAGAACGGCTGGACCAGATTCCCGATGAAGAGTTGGATCTGTTGGCCCGGCGGGGTTTTACCGGCCTTTGGCTTATCGGACTGTGGGAACGAAGCACCGCGTCCCGGACTATCAAGCAGTGGACGGGCAACCCCGAAGCCGCCGCCAGCGCCTACAGTCTTTACGACTACGATATTGCCGGAGAAATTGGCGGCTGGGAGAGTCTTGCGAATCTCCGGGACCGGTGTTTCAGGCGGGGAATCCGGCTGGGATCGGACATGGTGCCAAACCACACCGGAATAGACAGCCGGTGGATCATGGAGAAGCCGGACAGGTTCCTCCAGCTTTCATCTCCTCCGTTCCCGACGTACTCCTTTACCGGCGGAAACCTTTCCAACCAGGATGGAATCGGCGTTTATATCGAAGATCACTACTATAGCCGGAGCGACGCGGCGGTGGTGTTCAAGCGGGTGGACTTCAACACCGGGGATGTCCGGTATATCTACCACGGCAACGACGGGACTTCTATGCCTTGGAACGATACCGCCCAGATCGACTTCCTCAACCCGGAAGCCCGGGAAGCGGTAATCCGCACCATCCTCGGCGTATGTCAGCAGTTCTCCATCGTCCGTTTTGACGCGGCCATGACCCTGGCCAAGCGGCACATACAGCGGCTCTGGTACCCGGAGCCGGGACGGGGCGGGGACATTGCAAGCCGCGCCGAACACGCCCTTTCCAATGACGAATTCAACCGCCGTATTCCCAACGAATTTTGGCGTGAAGTGGTGGACCGCTGCGCGGCGGAAGCGCCCCATACCCTGCTTCTGGCGGAAGCCTTCTGGATGATGGAAGGTTACTTTGTCCGCACCCTGGGGATGCACCGGGTTTATAATTCGGCCTTCATGAACATGCTGAAAAACGAGGAAAACGCTAAGTACCGGGCCACCATCAAGAACACCTTGGAATTCGATCCTGAGGTGCTTAAGCGTTTTGTGAATTTCATGAACAACCCTGATGAGGAAACCGCCGTGGCCCAGTTCGGCAGGGGCGATAAGTATTTTGGCATTTGTACGCTTCTGGTAACCATGCCGGGACTCCCGATGTTCGGCCACGGCCAGATTGAAGGGTTCGAGGAGAAGTACGGTATGGAATACCGCCGGTCCTACCGGGATGAAAAGCCGGACCAGGCCCTGATAGACCGTCATGAACGGGAAATTTTTCCGCTCATGAAGAAACGTTATCTTTTTTCCGGAAGCGCCGGATTCTGTCTCTTTGACTTCTACAATTCCGATGGACCGGCGGATGGATCGGTGAACGAAAATGTGTTCGCCTATACCAACCACGCCGGAGACGAGCGGGCCGTGGTGGTGTACAACAACGCCTATGAGCGGGCCGTCGGGCGGATACGCTGGAGCTGCGCTAAGATTCCCCGGAAGGAGGGGGGCATCCCTGATGGAACATTCCGCCAGGATACCCTGCATCAGGCATTGGGGCTTCACGAGGAAGACCGGTTCTTTGTCCTTTTCCAGGAGCAGCGGCGGAACCTTTGGTATATCCGTTCTTCCAAAGATGTTGCGGAGCGGGGGCTTTCCGTTGTCCTGAACGGGTATGAAGCCCAGATTTTTCTTGCTATTCACGAGGTGGAAGATGCCAATGGCCAGTGGGCCCAGCTTAATACTGAACTCAACGGGCGGGGCGTCCCGGACCTTAGCGCGGCGATCATGGATATGTCCCTTGGGGAACTGTATTTCCGTTTCACAGGGCTTTTCAAGAAGGAACGGGAATTCTTTCAGGGAATGGTCCGGTTTTTTGCAGACGGGAATACCGACGTAGCGGATACGAAAATCTTCATGCGGGCGTTACAGGAGCCGGTGTTGGCTTTTGCCGCAGCAGCAGCCCGGTTTATTGCGGGTAACGGGTATGAACCTTTCACCGGCGCTCAGGACCATGCTCCCCTGTCACCTGAAGAGATTTGGGCGGAATTCTCCGCCTATCTTTCCCGGCTGATCAAAATCGCCGAATATACCGGAACCGGTCGTTTTGCGAAAGGGGCGAAGAAAAAAACGCGCAAGAAAGGGGAACAGCTTCTGAGGTATGTGGCGGAAAACATTGCCGCCCGGCCCGGCTTGAGCGCCTTTGCCGCAGGGTATGGGATTCTGGCCCTGCTCAGGCCCGTTATCGGCGCGGGAGCTTCCGGCGCTGAGGCGGCGGCTCTGGCGGCCCACTGGCAGCTTGACCGGAAACTTCGGGAAGCCTTCACCGCTCTGGGTATACCTGCCGATGAAGCGTATCGGGTAACGGAAATCATGCGAGCGGCTCTGGCCCGGACTGTTCCGGCTTCTCCGGTTGAGTGGGGCAACCTCTCCCCGGCGGCGGCGTTAATCGCGGAAAACTATGAGCAAGAGGACTTTAGACGGATTCTGGGGGTAAACCGCTTTGACGATGTTACCTGGTTCAAAAAAGAAGCCTTTGATGAAGCGCTTTTCTACGCGCCCTTCTTCCTGATCCACGAAGCTGCGGACGAGGCTGGGGCGGCGGAGGCCCACGGGAAAAACGCGGACTTGATTGGCTGGATTGACTGGCTGGAAACCATTGCGGCTGTGACGGAACATTTCCAGCAGGCCGAGGCGGTATCCGGGTACCGGCTCGACAAGCTCCTTGAGGCCGTATCGAAGGGAGATACGCCAAAAGCGGCAAAACCCCGGAAAGCCCCCGCCAAGAAACCCGCACAAGGCAAAAAGAAGGAGTAAGGAGGGAAACCGGGAGTGCGCCATGAGCAGTCTCGATACAGCGTATCGTGATATGGGGCATCACGATACGCTGTATCAAACCCTCGCCGCCCATAGGTATTCTCTTCGCTTTTGTTCTTTCAGCGCTCTTGACCGGTATTGGGGGCTTCCGCCCCTGCCTTTTGTCTGGGCGGAGACCGACGCGGACATCCCCGGGTTAGCCCGGCTCTTTGAGGAGCTTCGCTTTCCCGGTGTAGACCTTGCGGACGGGGCGGTGGAGCGGGAGCGCCGTCAGTGGTACTTCCGTTGTCCGGACCCGGATGAGGAATCCCGCTGGCCTTCTCCGGATGGGCCTTCGTATAAAATCCTTACCCTAACCCAAGACCAGACCACCCGGATTTTTTATGATCCCCTGGGGGTGTATCCCTTGCTCCGTTTGCTTCGGGACGGGAAACCGCCGACGGCGTACCCGCCGGATATGCCGCCCCTCATGGCGGCTGATTCCTGGCGTGCCGGAGGCAACCCGGAAATTGGCCGTTGGCGGGCCGTCATGGATGGGGCGCTGATCCTGGCCCGGTACACCCGAACGCAGGAGCCGCTTTTAGAAGGCCGCCGCCGTAGTATCGTGGAGCCATTGGCGTCTCTTCAAGGCTTGGCGAATGGACAGCCGCCGTCCGCGGAAGGGCGGCGTGTTCTTTTGACGAGCCTGCTTGTATCGAGGCGGCCTGATTTGGGACTGGAATTACTCAAGACCGCAGGCTTTGTGGAGGAGTTTTGGCCCGAACTTGCGCGGCTTACCAAAGTGGATCACACCAAAGAATTTCATCCCGAAGGAAACGTATGGGATCATACGCTGGAAACTTTTCGCTACCGGAAGGCCGCTTCCTGGGATCAGGAAGCGGCGGCGCAGCCAGGGGGAACACGCCGTGGGGCTGCCCTGCCGACTTACGAGCTGCGTCTTTCCCTGGGACTTTTGCTCCACGATGTAGGAAAACCCCTTGCGGCGGCTTCCGGCAGGCGCCGGTTTGACGGTCATGCGGAACTAGGCGCACGGGAGGCGAGGAGGTTCCTGGAACGAATGGAATTCGAACCTTCCCTTATCAGCGATGTTTGTTACCTGGTAAAAAACCACATGCTGCCCGCCGCTCTCCCCCGGCTTCCCCTGTCGAGAACCGAAGAAATCATGGAATCTCCCCTGTTTTCTACCCTGATGGAACTTTACCGCTGTGATGAATCTTCGTCATTTAAAGGCATGGACGCCTATTATAAAAGCAGCGCCGTATATCAAACATATCTCCGCCGCCGGCATAATCCCTACCGATCGGCGGATGGGAAAATCTTAGGAAGGGGGAAAATCTAAAAATCCCTTTGCGCCGCATCCGTTTTGGTGTTTCACGTGAAACATCGTCCAACCCAACGGGTGCGGAAATCCCAAGTTTTTTAATGTTTCACGTGAAACACTGCGAAACCTTCATTCCTCAATCCGCCTATAGACATCCCCCCTTCTTTGCCACTGGAATACCGGGAAAGTTCTTCCAGAGTAAGCTCAATAGCGGAGTTGCCGCTTCCACAGCCGTCATAGTAGAAACATCCATCTCGATAATATCGCCGCCCCGGTTCCATTGTTTGAAATAGTCTCGAACCTGCTCAATCACGATAAATCCCCCTTTTTCATATACACTGATTTCAGGTTATACTAGCAACCTGTTGCATTGGGGGTTTTAAGCGCGAAGCGCAACAAACTCCTAACTGCTGTTCCAATTCTTCAGTGATGAAAGCGGCCCAATAGTAACAAAAGGGGATAGGATGAGAAGCGTATTTTTTATAATTGTTTTACTGACATTCCATTGCATGGTATCCTGCGCAAGTTTGAATCTGTTCGGAAACCAAAAAGAAGCCCCTCGAGCCGAAATTCTTCTGGCCTTTGAAGAAGTCTACGATTCCTATAAAACGGATTTTATTCTCGATGACGCCCAAACCTACGAGGCTACGGACGGCGATACGCTGCCGGCCATCGTCCGCCGGTTTTACGGAGCCGATAAGGGATATTTTTTCCCGTTGATTGCGCTGGCTTCCCAGAACGTCATCATAGACAATGATTTTCTTGAACCAGGGATGATCTTAACAATCCCCAATCTGCGCAAAAACCTGGAAAACCCGGATACCCGGCAGTCGCTAAAATATTTCTTACATGATGTAGCCGATGTTTATGAAAAAAAAGAAGCCGCCGAAACGCGGAAACACAAAAAACAACTGGCGGCGGATTTAAAAAACCGCCTGCGCGGGCAGGCGGACTCTCTCTGATTGGAATGCGTGGTCCATACCCCGGAGCTTGCTCCTGGGTTCTTCAGTTTATCGTGCGGTTTTAATTGCCCTGTTCCTGACGGAGCCGGTAAACCAGGACCAGGGATTCACCTGCGGAATCCAGGGCGTAGAGATGCAAAGCGCCGTCTTCCAAACCCCACCGGAAAACGTGTTCAAGATAGGTGTAGTATTCCCGTTCCTGAAGCCCTGGCGGTTCACGAAAATTCGCCATCAACGTACCGGCTATAGGGTGAATTGAAATACTCGCCTCTTCCCCGCGCTCATAGGGAGCGGTATACCGGTTCGGAGCGCCGTTCCCGGTCAGCCGTTCTGTATCAAAGCGCAGCGTGTAATAATCGCCCATATCCTGAGCCTCCAGAGCCTCACGGCTGAATTCTCTGGGGCTGGCAAGAGTCTGTATTTGGGTAAGAAACCATTCTTGGCCCAGTACCTCGTCGAAGCCGGGCCGTTCCGAAGCCGACCGGACTTCCGGCTCTGGGGCCGGAGATGGGGGAGGACCCGCCTCTGTAGTGGAACAGGCGGCGGCAACCATGCCCGCAAACAACAAAACAACCAGTTGACGGCGCATGGGTTTTCGCAAAATTCTTTCACGTAGTATTTTCATCTATACCATTATACCAAATTCCAGGATGAATGGCAAACAAAGCGAATCTTTCGGTAGTAATTCAGAATTTCTTAATAATTTGAGCCTGTTCCAAAACTGAAATTTTGGAACAGGCTCATTTCATAAAAACGCTAATTCGTTATTTTATAATTAATTAGCTGTTTCTTACAGAAAATGTCAAGAGATGCTATTGATTCCATATTTCACATTCACAATGGGTGCAATTTTTTTTTCGGGGCAAAACGGGAAAGTATGATATACTTGAGGTATCCCACGGGAGGGGATGCGTATGAATACAGAAGAACGGGAAAAACTCATAACGGACGCGGTCGCGGA
>JAIRSS010000118.1 GCA_031255315.1 Spirochaetaceae bacterium | reverse complement strand
CCGGAAGCGGGAACCTGCCCCGGCATAACGGTCTGTCCGGGAAGGGGAACCCCTATCGGCCCCAGGGAGGGAACCGGCGCGGGCGCAACGGTCCTTCCTGGAATGGGAACTCCCGCCGGAGCGGGGATGGAGCTGGGTTGCGGGGTCTGAGCGGAGCCCGGAGAACCCAGAAACAGGACAAAGACCGGCAACAATCTAAAAAAGGCCGCCCCCCCAAAACACCGGCCTTTAGGGTGTATAAGCGAGATAACAGTACCATCAAAACTAGAAATCCGGCCAGAAAGAAACCGGAATACCGCAGCCACACGCATGGTTTTTCATCCTTCTTGAGATTCCGCCGGAAGAACGTACCGGTCTATATAATAGAGAGCTCCTTGATACCCGCCCCGTATGAGAGCGGCCCAGAAACCCCGGCCCAGAGAGGGGGCGTGGGACGCGCCGTCAAGGGGCAGGGGAAACCCGGACAGTTCCCGAACCGCGATTAAACTTTCCTCCACCGTTCTGCCTTGATAATCCCGAAGGCCCGACCTGGCGAGGGCCGGGAACGGGATAAGGGAAGGGCCAGGCGGTGCGGTCTGAACGGCGGAGGCCGGGGGAAAGACCGATTCGGGAAGAACCGCAGCCTGGTCCGCAAGCTCAAGGGGGAGGGAAAAAGCGTCGGGGGGAAACCCGCTTTCATTCCGGGAAGCGCCGGGGGACCGGCTGAGAAACGCGTCGGTCTCGGCGTCGGGAGCTTTCAGGCGTATGCGGACAGACCGGACGGCGGACTCCGCGGCGCTGACGGCGGTTTCCCGGTCGGCGGCGGCGGTGATGATGTTGCCGCACTTGGCGACGTTGTTTTCAGGAAACGCAACCCGTTCACCGGGCCGAACCCGGCGGAAAACATCTTTTACATAGGGTAAGGACCCGGCCTCATCAAGCCCGTAAAGGGAACGGACCGTGCCGGGAATAGAGATGAAGGCCCGCTCGGCGCTGGTCCAGGACCGGGCGGGGCTAAGGTTTGAGGGAACCTGTCCCAACGCCGCCATGATAGCGCCGCGGGTAACTTCCACGCCGGAGGCGTAGGGATAGGTCCAACCGGACATATAACCCCCGGAAAGACGCGCCGCGATCTCCCCAATACGGGGGCCCTGAGATGTCAGCTTCAGATCCCCTTTGGCGGCGCCGAAACAGTCCTTCCCGGCCAGTCCAAGAGCCCGGACCCCCTCTTTGAACGCCTCAAGAAGGAGGGCGGCGGAACCGGCATCCAGGGCGGCGGGCATAGTGTGGCCCATCTCGATAAAATAGGGGGGAAAAAAGATATGCCGGTCCGCCAGACCGCAGATGGTGATTTCTCCCCGGTACACCAGAGCGTCTACAGAAAATTCCGGACCGTCCAGGTATTCCTCAACAATGACCCGACTGGAACGGGAAAACTTGATCGCTCCGGGTACAGCGGCTTCCAAGTCTTCCGGGGAATCAACGCGGCGGCACCCCCGGCCTCCCATATTGTCCACCGGTTTTACGACGGCGGGATACGCAAAAGGAAGGGAAAAATCCCGGCCCGGCGGGTCTTGCAAGACGACGAACCGGGGAGCCGGGATTCCGGCGGCATGAAAACGCCGGCGCATCCGTTCCTTGTCCGAGGCGTTGAGGGCCGCTTCGTAGGGGATACCCGGAAGCCCAAGCTGTTGGGCAACCCAGGCCGCCGTTGCGGAAAAATCCGTACCCGCCGTCATGATACCGGCAAGACGGCCTTCGCGTTGCAGGGACCGGGCCAGCGCCTCAATCCCTTCTTTATCTTTCAGATCGATAGGTTCAAACCTGTCCGCCCAGGGCGCCCGGATTGCGTGGGGGTCTCCGTCAACCACCACTGTTTCGAGTCCCATCTCACGGGCAAGGGCGATAGCAGGCCCCTGCATGACCCCCGCCCCAAGAATAATAAGCTGGTTTCGTTGAATCCCTGTCCAATCCGCCGTCATAGTGTGTACTCCCCGGGAAAGTTCCCGCTTTTCAGTCTGATTTTTTGCCGCCCCCGGCTTTTACCGCATAGGCTTCAAAGGTATCCCCCAAACCCAACAACCGGCTTATTCCATCAATGATATGATAACCCAGCCCGCGTTTTTTCCCCAACCGTTTGCCGATGAGGGGAAACCGTTCCGGGTGGTGGCCGGTTATGACGATTTTCTTTACGATGAACCCATACGGAGCCAGGGCCTTCTTGAGCCGGCGGGGGTCCCATAGAGTAACATGATCGCCGGGACTTTGTTCAAGGAAGGTTTTAAGCGATTTCCGCCCGGAAACGCCCGAAAGGGAGGGCGTTGAAAACGCCACAACCCCCCCGGGCCGCAGGAGCCGGCTTATCTCCCGGAGCGCTCCGGCGGCGTCCCGCAGATGCTCTATGACGTACCACAGCGTAACCGCGTCAAAGCGTCCGCACTGAAACTCCCTTCGGGACGGATCGGGGAAAAATCCCGTTATGGCGGGAATTTTAAGCCGGTCCCGGACATACCGGACGGCGTCTTCCGCGGGGTCCATACCCAGGGGAGAAAAGCCCCCCTCCGCCGCCGCAACCAGGAAGGGGCCGTAGGCGCAGCCGATATCTAGCAGCCGGGAAGGTCCGGTGCGGTTTTTTTTCCGGGTTTCGCCGCCGGCATTTTTACCGGTAAAAGAAAGCAGCCGCCGGATGCGGCGGAGCCTGATTTTCCCCGCCTGTTTCAGATTGGGAAAATCCTCAATATAGGTCTTTCCATATTGACGGCGGTAAAACTCAAAAAAGTAGTCTTCCGCGTATTCAATGGGCGGCGGCGAAAGACGAAGCATGGAGACCATCCCGCACCGGGGACACCGGCGGTACGTCCGTTCAGGAAACCGGGCCAGAACCTGATGATCCCGCCGGCGTTCCCTCCCGCAGACCGGACATACCAGCGAAAGATACGGGCTGAACCTGGCAAGAAGGCCGCCCAGCGTCAGGGACGCCGGTGTATCCAAACCGTATTTTCCCGCCGCCGCCGCGGACCGGGCGGCCAGGGCTTCCAAGGCCGGGCGGTTCAGAAGGCTCCCCGGACCTTCCGAAGCGTACAGACAACGCCTGAGCCGCCGGACCCCTTTCTGACGGATTCCGGCGGAGACAAACCCCGCATGGCGGGCCAGCTTTTCATGGTACGGCGTGGGAGAAACGAGCAACACCGCCGTCCCCGCATAAAGGGCCTCAAACGCGGTAAGCCCAAAATGGGTGATCACCAGATCAAAGGAAGCAAGCGCCTCTTTCATATCCGGCAAGGCCCCCACAAACCGGACGTTCCCCCTTTCCCGCGGGAGATCGGCGAATTCTTCGGCGCCCCCAAGACCGGCGAGGACTGCGGTAACCGCAACCGGGGACGCGGCCTCCGGGCGATCCGCCCCGGCTTCGCGCCGTTCCAGAGGGAGTCCCCCGTCAGCCAGGACGCGGCAAACCGGAAGAGTAAGCCTCCCAGGGTCCTCCGCGCCAAAGGTGACCAGAATATTGAACGGCGAGGGAAGGGGATTGAAAGAGACCGGCGCTTCCCGTCTGGTTTTGGGCAGCGGAATAAGCGAAGAAATATTCAAGTTTGCCGGGGAACGGTTCGGAAGGCCGGGGAGGATGTCCAAAAGAAAATCGAAGCGGTCCCGGACCGGCCCTCCCTCGTCTATCCCGATAAGCGGCCCTAACGCGGCCCAACGGTCAAACTCTTCCCGGGGCGTCCTGAACCGGTCCAGGATGATCCATTTCCACCGGCGGCGGAGTTCCGCTTCCCGGTCGATGACGCAGCCGGGCGACATACCCGAAATCAGGGGGGCGATCTCTTTGCCCCGTTTCCTGAGATATTCAGAAGGAATGAAAAGCCGGGCGTTCATGCCCAGAGCGCACAATTCCCGAACCAAGGCGGAGGAGCGGGCCAGGTGCCCCCCCCCCATGCCCGCTCCGCATGCGGGAACAACCAGGATGTTTGTCCTGCTCATGCCCGCCGTTCCCCGGGATCCGCCGCCGGCGGATCGGCCCCGGCGGATTTCCCCAGGGTTCTCCGGCAGGCTTCTATAATCGTCTTCCCCAGATACCGTTCTTTTTTGACCTCCCAGGAAAGATCCGTATCCACAGCTTCCGAAAGCCCCCGGTACAGGACCTCCGCCCGGCTAAAGTCCTCCGCCGTGTCAACGGTAAGCCGCATAGTCGGATCCCGCCACATACCGGGCGCCAGGGGGCGATGGAGGAGGAACGCCTCCGGGCGCGCGTAAAGATAGGGACACACATGCTCCCGGTCCGGAGCAGATTTCGCTTCCCGCTCCGCCCGCAGCAGGGCTTCGCTCTTGACAAACTCGACCCCGGCCCCACAGGGGATACCGGCGTACCCCGCATAATCCGCGCCCAGAGCGGCGGCTTCCCGGTTGACGGCTTCCGCAGCGTCGATGAAAACAAAGGGATTATCCCCAGTCGCCCGGATAATCCGATCCGCCTTGAATTTGCGGATAACGATACAAAACCGGGCAAGCACGTCTTCTTTGGGACCGGAGACCATCTCAAACCCCGCTTCTTCGGCCAGGGGGCCAAACACGGCGGCGCAGTCTTCGGGGCAGGCCAGGACGCGGCAATCCGCCGCAAGACCGTTCAAGGCTTCCATGACGCGAAACACAAGAGGCCGCCCTTCCAGTAACCGGAGGGATTTTCCGGGAAG
>JAIRSS010000089.1 GCA_031255315.1 Spirochaetaceae bacterium | reverse complement strand
TCCAGGTCGTGTCTGACGGGCCTCAAAGACCAACGGCTCGGCGTGAGGATAGCCGCCGCTCCCGAGGGGGGAAAGGCCAATACAGCGCTTATCGCCTTCTTTGCCGATCTTCTTGGACGCCCAAAACGGGACTTTGCCGTAGAAAGCGGGGAAAAATCCCGGCGTAAAACCCTGGCTATGCCCTTGTCCTGTAGGGAAACGCTGGAGGCCGCCGTCAATCAAACGGTCAAACAGCGCGTCAATTCAACCTGAGCGTACCGTACACGGAGGAATTATGAAAAATTGGATGCCTGTATGCGTCATTCTTGCCGTAACGGCGGGTTCACGCTTCGCCGGCCCGCTAGAAGGATTGTGGATCACCGTGGATGATACAACCAACACAGTTGCATGGAAGCGGGCGGGTTTTGGCAAAGAACGCCGGGCGGGGAACGATCAATGACGAATGAACCGATAATAGACATCGGCGTCAACTTGATGCACCATTCTTTTGACCGGGACCGAGAAGCGGTAATGGCGGCGGCTGAGGCGGTGGGTGTCAGTCCCCTAATCATCACCGGGACCAGCATTGAAGACAGCAGGAAAGCCCTGGAATACGCCGCCGTGCATCCCGGCAAACTCTACGCCACTGCGGGGGTGCATCCCCATGACGCGAAAACCTGCTCCGCCGCCACACTGCCCGCTTTGAGGGAACTCGCGGCCCATGACGCGGTGCTTGCATTGGGAGAGTGCGGGCTGGACTATAACCGGGACTTTTCCCCCCGGCCAGTCCAGCGGGAATGGTTTGAAAAACAAGCGGCCCTCGCGGTTGAACTGGGGATGCCCCTCTTCCTCCACGAACGGGACGCTTCGGAGGATTTTACCGCCATCCTCCGGGCGTGCGGCGTTACGAACATGGTAGTTCACTGCTTTACGGGGACGGAAGCCGAACTGGAACGCTATCTGGAGATGGGGGCCTATATCGGCGTTACCGGCTGGATATGCGACGAGCGCCGGGGACAAAACCTCCGTTCCCTGGTACGCCGGATCCCCTCCGGACGGCTCCTCATAGAGACGGACGCTCCCTTCCTGCTTCCCCGCGACCTGGGGAAAGTCCGGGGCGGAAGGAACGAACCCCAGTTCCTGCGGCACATTGTCCGCGCCATTGCCCGGTGTCTGGAAAAAGATGAGGAACAGGCAGCCCGGGAAACCCGGGAAAACACCCGCCGCTTTTTTAGGATCCGCGAAACCTGATTATAAACAGGATGACGGGCCGCCAACCGCGTTATTACGCGCAGCCGTTAGACGCCTCGGGTCCTCAGCTCTGGTAAAGTTTTCCTCGTTTTATACGGCCGTCCCGGTGTTCCAAAATCCATTCACCAGGGTAGAACCGCAGAAGGGCCAATAATTTTCCCGTCTGGTTATCGTACCACCCGATGCTGCCCCCGGAGTCAAGGGTAATGAACCGGTTTCCGCCGTTGATAAGGCGCAGCGGCAGGCCGGGGCTTCGTTCAAAGGCGGCGGGACCCGGCGCACCGTAGAGTGCGGCGCTGTCCCCGCCTATGGTAGCGGCCAAAACCCCGCCGCTTTCCGCAATACTGAACCCCGTGTCCTCACCCTGATGTTCGGCCAGCCGCGTTGATTGGGATGGATTGGCGGTGTTCAACCGGAGAATACCGGTCCGTACGCCGTCCGTCCCGAAGGTTACGGACGCGCCGTACAGGAGGCCGCTTTCGCCCCGGTAGACCCGGGCGCCGATAGCGGCGGGATATGCCAGAGGCACGGTCTCGCCGGTTGTGATGTCCACTTTGAGAAAGGGCGTATTTCCTAAAACAGCGCTTCGGCCTATAACAATGTTCCGGGAGTCCTCGAAAACCGCGTCCAAAGCGCCGGGCGCGGAGAAAGAGAAGCGGACATCCCCGGTATCCAGGGAGATCACCGTTATGTTTCCCGTTGAATCCAGGAACAAGGCTAGACTGCCGAGAACCGCGGTGGAACGGAGGGGAACCCGCAGCGGAACCTGGTTCAGAAAAAAGCGGCTGTTGCCAGGATAGTTCCGTACCAGCGGAACCTTCCGGCTGTCCTCGGCCTGCCAAAACAGAAAGCTCCCGTTGGGGACGCGGCCTAAGGGGTCTATTTCGGCGGCGACATGGGTGTACTGTTCCGCGTTTTCCAGAAAGACGGGCTGCTGATCGGCGAAGTCGTTAAAATCCAGCGGGATAAAGCCTAAAAAATTATTACCCGTAATGACGCTCAGATACGTTCCCGAAGCGCCGGCTTCCCGTATCATAAGCTGTTCCTCGGTGGCGAAAGCCCGGGCCGTCCCGTCTTCGGCAACAGAGCATATCCGGCCGTCGGCGGTTCCCAAGAGGAGGGTGTTACCGGCCATAACGACGCTCGTAACCACGAGAGAAGAGGCGGGCCTTCCGCCTGAAGAAATGTTCCGGCGAGTCCGCATTTCAAGTCTGCCGGCGGTGCTCAGGCCATACCGTATTATCTGTGGATTTCCCTCTACGGGCAGACAGATAAACTCTGCGGCTTCCTGAGCTGCACGGTATAAGACGCCCCTGGGGACCCGGGAATCCCTGAGAATTTCGTTGCCCGAAACCGCGTCAAGGATCACCAAATCGCGGTTGTCGAAGCCCCCAAAGAAAAGATTGTTCCCGAACAGAATGGGCGTCTTGATACTGGGGGGCGCCGCGAAACGGCGAATTTCTTGCCCGGACTCCAATTCCCAATAGGAAAGGACTCCTATGGGGGAATAGGAGAGCATGGTCCGCTCCGATTTGCCGGTGGCGGCAAAGGAAACGGACGCGGAAAAATTTTCCGGAGACGGTAATAATTCGCCGGTTTCCGGGTTGAGGAACAGCACCCCCGCCTGGGGGCTCCGGGACACAATGATGAAATTTCCCCCTCCGGAATAGGTGATAAAGGAGACAGGGTCCTGGAAGCGGAGGATAAAGAGATTTTGCCAGGTGCTATAATCCCATGCGGATATACGGTAAAGCCCCAGGCCGTCGCTTTCGATAAAGGCGGCCTGCGTTTCTCCCGGACGCACGGCTATGGAAATCAGGGAGTACGGACTCACCTGAAACCGCTCTTCCGCCTGGGTGTTCCGGATATTCCAAATCCCCAAAAAACCATCGGCCCCGGCGCTCAAGACCCGGTCTTCGCCATCATAGACCGCCGCATTTACCGGCCCATTGTGCCTCCCGGCGGGACGGTTGGACGGGACATCCCTAGACTGAGCCCCTATGTCCGCCCTGGCAGCCAGAAGAAGGCCGGCGATAAAACCTGCCGCTAAAGGTGATACCGCCGCCTTCATGGTATACTTCGTATTCCCCATGAAGGCAGCCTGTTTTGCGGAGGGCGGCGGAAATGAAACCAGTGATACCAGAAGCCGGCGTCCCCAGCCGCGTAGGGCATATCCCGTTTCATATCCGTTTCTTTTTAGCGCCGGGCCAGGAACAGAATGTCCCCAAAGACCGCAAAGATCATCAATCCGAAGATCAAGACCACCCCAACGGTTTGGAACGCATATATTGTCTTGGGGCGCAACGGATAGCCTTTGATGATTTCGATAATAAACAGCAGGATCATTCCGCCGTCAAGAACTGGAAGGGGGAGGAGATTCATGATACAGAGCGCGATGGAAATAAGGGCAAGGAAGTTGGCTGTCGCGCTTAAGCCCGTTCCTACGCTCTGGCCAAAGCCTTCGGCGGCCACATCCCCTACCATGTAGGTGATCCGTATAGGCCCGGAAACCGCCTGGGTCAGGTCTATACCTCTAAAGAGCAGGGCAAGGCTTTTGAAGGAGATGACAAAAGTCTTCCAGGTTTCCCGGGCGCCTTGTATCAAGGCGCCTAAGGGCGAGTAGGAAGGGGTATGGTATTGAATAGTTTGGTATACCGCGCCAATATCCGCCGCCTGGCCGTTGCTGTACGAGAGGACGATATCCGCGGTTTGTATCCCCCCATTCCGTTCATATTCTACGGTTAATACCGGCGGCTGATCCCGGAGTATGGCGATCAGAGCCGCCGTATAAGAAATATTCTTCCCATTGACTTTGAGTATCCTGTCTCCCGGCTCTATACCCGCAATAGCGGCGGGACTTTCAGGGACAACCGCGCTTACTACCGGATCAGCCCAGGAATACACCCCGATTTTCCCCGCGCCGGTGTTCTTATCAAGCTGCGGCTGCACGATGAATTCCATGACCGCGCCGTTCCGTTCCACCGTTATTGCCAGGTCCTTTTCCGGATTGGGGGTTATGGCTTCCTGTATATCCCGATAATTGGTTATGGCGGCGTTCCCGATTTTTATAATCCGGTCCCCCGTCATAAGGCCCGCCTCGCCGGCGGGGTACTGCTCTCCGGGATTCACCTCGTTCGCTAAGACGATGCGGTTATCCAGGGTATAAATCTCAAAGCCTACGCCCCAGATGACGGCCAGCACCAGAATGGCGAAGATCAGGTTGAAAAGAGGGCCGGCAAACGATACGAGTATGCGCCGCAGGGGATTGGTCCCGTAGTAGGTGCCGGCTGCCGGGGAAATTTCCTGTTCCTTCTTTTCGTAGGCTTCCTGGAACTCGTTTTCCCCCCTCATCTTGCAATACCCCCCTAAGGGAAACATGCCGATACGGTATTCGACATCCCCCACCTTCTTTTTGAGGATGGGTTTGCCCCATCCTATCGAGAAGGCTTCCACATCAATACCAACAAGGCGCGCCGCAAGAAAATGTCCCAGTTCATGGATGAACACCACTATCCCAAGACCCAGCAACCCCAAAACAATCTTCGTTATGAGCATAGATTTTTCTCCGAAATGTACGCAGCAGCGATATTTCTCGCCGTTTCATCGGCTTCCAATATAACCCGCAGGGCTTCGCCGCTTTCGAAATCCCCGGACGTATCCCAACCGGTATTCAAAACATACTCAACAATACGCGGTATATCAAGAAAACCTATTGTTTTTGCTAAAAACGCCGCCGCCGCCGCCTCATTTGCGGCGTTGTACACTGCGGGATAAAGCCCCCCCCGTTTCGCGGCTTCATACGCCAGGGGGAGCATGGGAAAGGCCGCGAAATCCGGGGCCTCAAAGTTCAGCGTCAGGCCGGTGAAATCCAGACGCCCCAGGGAGCAGGGCGTACACACCGGATAATACAAGGCGTTATGAATAGGAAGCCGCATATCAGGCTGGGAAAGCTGGGCGTACACCCCGCCGTCTTTCAAACGCACCATGGAATGAACGATACTCTGGGGGTGTATGACCACGGTGATCCGATCCGGCGGCATAGTGAAAAGCCCGGCAGCCTCGATCACCTCCAGCCCCTTGTTCGCCAGGGAGGCCGAATCAAGGGTGATTTTGGGGCCCATATTCCATGTTGGGTGGGCAAGGGCTTCCTCCACGGTTATGCGGGCAAAGTCCTCCCGTTTCCGCGTCCTGAAGGGGCCCCCCGACGCGGTAAGAATGATTTCAACGGCGTTTTCCCTGCCGCGGGCTTCCATCAGGCTCGAAACCGCGTGGTGTTCCGAGTCTACCGGCAGAATGCGGCGCCCCGTTTTTTTCGCCCGGGCGAACACCAGGGGGGCGGCCATGACCACGGTCTCCTTGTTCGCCAGGGCAAGATCCGACCCCGCGTCCAGAGCCGCCAGGGACGGCTCCAGCCCCGCCGCCCCGGCGATGCCGTTCACCGTAATATCCGGGGCGATCCTGGCGATGGCCTGGAGAAGCCCCTCTTTCCCTCTATACACGGCGTTGGCCGCACACACTCCGCCCAACTCCGCATTCGCGCCGGTTAGGGCTAAATCCGCCGCGGGGAATTCCCGGGAAAGCGCGGCAAGGCCGGAAACATCCCGGTGGCTTGAGAGAAGGACCACGTCAAAGTATTCTTTTCCTTCCCGTAATACATCAATAGTGCTTTTTCCGATAGAACCAGTGGCTCCAAGAACCGCTACCCGCTTTTTCATTCTCTATCCAAATGAAACATCCCTCGTCTAAAGCGTCCGCATAAAAAAGAACCGGTAAAGGCCGTAGTACACCGGCGCCGCCATCGCTAAGGAATCAATGGAATCCAGAATCCCGCCCCGTCCGGGGACAAGCCCGCCCGAATCCTTGATTGCGGAACTCCGTTTCATAACCGACTCGGCCAGGTCTCCCAAAGAAGCGGCCCCGGCGGAAAGAAACCCCAGAATGATCCCCGCCCACGGGGAGGGCATAATCTGCGAGGTGAAGGCAACGGGAAAGAACCGGACCGCCCCCAAGCCGATCAAGATGGAACCGGCAAAACCGCCGATAAACCCCGCAACGCTTTTATTGGGGCTTGCCGGCAGTATCCCCCGGTTGTTTCCCCCCAAAAGCATACCCAGAGCCCAAGCGCCCGAATCACATGCCACGACCATCAGGAAGAATCCCAGAATAACCAGGTCCGCGTGGAAAAATTGCACCATCAAGATGATCCAACTCATAAAAAGCCCGGGATAAATTATCACCGCAAAGCCCGATATGATGTGATCCAGTGAGCCGGCGAATTTATCCGGCGGACTAAAAATCCGGGAGAGGAGCAGCCAGGAGAAACCGGCCATAAGAACGCCGGGGAAAACGTAAAAATTCAGGTCAAAACTCATCGTCATCGTCATGGCGGCGGGTCCCAGGGATCCAAGTATGCCGGCTTCCCGAGGAGAAACACCGCCGGTTTTCTTGCTCATCATGGCGGCGAACTCAACGGCCCCCAGCGCGCTCAGGACGACAACAATGAGGTTAGCGGCCAGATGGTTCCGGTAGGGAAGGAATACCATGACAACCATGATGAGGGGCAACGTGATGACAAACAACAGAAGCCGCTGAATTAATTTTTTCATCCTGTTACACCGCCGTACCGCCGTTCGCGGCCTCGAAACCGTTCTATCGCTGAAACCAAGTCTTCTTCCGTAAAATCAGGCCACATTTTCTCAGAAACCACGTATTCCGTATAGGCCCCTTCCCAAAGGAGGAAGTTGCTGGTCCGCATTTCCCCGGCGGTCCTGATAACAAGGTCCGGATCCGGCACGTCGGGGTTGTCCAGGTATTGCCGGAACGAGGCTTCCGTAAGCTCTCCGCCAAGAGGAGGAGCCTCCAAAAGCCGCCGTATCCCCCGAATTATCTCATCCCGGCCCCCGTAATTTAGAGCCAGAATAACCTGAAGCCCCGTAAAATTCCGGGTGTCATCGCATACTTCACGAATATCCCCGGCGATGTCCGGGGGAAGCCCCTGAGCGTCACCGGCATGGCGTATTCTGATACGGTTCTGCCTGAAAAAATCCAATTCCGCCGCCAAGTACCGCTTTACAAGCCCCATGATAAACCCTACCTCCTCGGCGGCGCGTTTCCAATTTTCCGTGGAAAAAACATAGAGGGTCAGGTAGGCGATACCCATATCGCTTGCGGCCTTGACAATTCTTTTTGCCGTCTTAAGCCCTTCAAGGTGCCCTTGAGTACGGAGTTGTCCGCGCTGTACGGCCCACCGGCCATTACCATCCATAATGACGGCGACATGGACGGGAAAGAAGCCTTCTTCCCCGGCGGGCTTTTTGCCGGCAATTTGTTTAGCGGGCATCAGTCTTCCATTATTTCTTTTTCTTTTTCGTTCAGAACCTGGCCGATCTTCTCTATATAGGAATTGGTCAGCTTTTGCAGTTCTTCCGAATTCCGGCTTTCCTCGTCCTCGGTAAGCTCTCCCGCCTTGAGGATTTTTTTCAGTTCGTCGTTGCCGTCCCTCCGTATGTTCCGCACCGCCACCCGGCTTTGTTCCGCGTGGGTTTTAGCGACCTTGACAAGCTCCTTGCGGCGTTCCTCCGTTAGGGGCGGAATAACGATACGGATAACCTTCCCATCATTGTTGGGGTTCAAGGAAAGTTCCGAAATCCGTATGGCCTTCTCAATTTCCCCGATAAGCCCCTTATCCCACGGCTGTATCACAATGAGCCGGGCTTCGGGAATAGAAATATTCGCCACCTGATTAAGAGGCGATTTATCTCCATAACAATTTACCTTTATTTTATCAAATAAAGACGCCGACGCCCGGCCGGTTCGTAAAGAAGCAAACCCGTCTTTTAAATTCCCGACGGTTTTTTTCATTCGTTCTTCGGATGAAGCGATAACGGTATGCATTAACTATCTCCTACCTTAAAGTACACATAGTCAACCACGTTTATTACCGTCCCAAGGTGTTTCCCCATATCGGAGAGGACCTGGGCCACGGGAATTTTTTCGTCCTTTACGTACCCCTGTTCCATAAGACATATATCCGACAGGTATTTATTCATTTTTCCCTTGAGGATATTTTCTATTACGGCGGCGGGTTTTCCCTGGAGCTTTTCATCCCCCTCAAGCTGTTTGCGGAAAATCTCTTCCTGCTCTTTGAGAAACGCCGCGTCAAGATGGTTCCGATCCAGCGCGGCGGGGTTGAACGCCGCGATATGGAGGGCCAGGTTAAAAGCCAGGGCTTTAAATTCTTCTTTTTGAAGAGCCTCCGCGCTACCGGCGCTTAGTTTTACCACTACCCCGATGGCTCCGTCCCCATGTATGTACTTAACAAGATACTCGCCGTCCCCAGCCGGAACCAGCTTGATCCGTTTAAGGCTCATGTTTTCCCGAATTTTAGCCGCCAGGTCCGTTACCATACCCGCCAGCTCTTCATTCGGCCCGGTATAGCCCTTTTCCAGAACCCGGTCCACAACCGCGTCCCCCAGAGCGATAAATTCAGGGTTCCGGGCCACGAAATCCGTTTCCGTGGACAATTCCACTAAAACCGCCCCGTTGTCCCGGATCTTTACAAATATTTTGCCCTCCTTGGCCGCCCGGTCGGAGCGTTTTTCCACTGCCGCAAGCCCTTTTTCCTTCAAGAGCTTCTCCGCCCCGGTAAAATCCCCCCCGGTTTCTACCAGGGCGTTCTTACATTCCATCATGCCGGCTCCGGTCTTTTCCCGGAGTTTTTTGACATCCCCCGCGCTGATTCCCATTTGGCTAACTCCTTAAAAAGGTTTGTTTATTCCTTGTCGTAAACTTTGTCAACATCCACCGGAAGCTCGTCGTCATCCTCAACAGCCGCTTGCTCAGCTTTTTTTTCATCCAACGGGGCCGCGCCTGAAGAATACGATTCGATGTCGATTTCCCGGTCCTCTTCCTTGATTGAGACATCGGTCATAATGCCTTCCAGGTCTTCGTTTTCGTCTCCCAGGGTCTCGATGATCTTGAGCCCCGCCTCATTGTCCGCCTCAATTACCGCGTTGGCGACAATCTGGGTAAAAAGGGTAATGGCCCGGATGGCGTCGTCGTTTCCTGGAATAGGATAGTCAATTCCATCGGGATTGCAGTTGGTATCCACCACCGCAACAATAGGGATGCCCTGCCGTTTCGCTTCCGCCACGGCGATAGCTTCCTTACGGGTATCAACGATGAAAAGAATGCCCGGAAGCTCCTTCATTTCTTTTATACCCCCCAGGTTCTTCTGGAGTTTCGCCCGCTCCTTACCCAAAGACGCGATTTCTTTTTTCGTCAGATTTTCAAAAGTCCCGTCAACCTCCATCTTTTCCAGCTTTTTGAGACGAAGCAGTGACTTTTTGATGGTTACAAAGTTGGTGAGCATACCGCCAAGCCAGCGGTTGTTGACGTAAAACATGCCGCACCGTTCGGCTTCTTTTTGAATTGCCTGTTGAGCCTGTTTCTTGGTTCCTACAAACAACACCGTCTTGCCCCCGGAAACGCTCTTTCTGACCGCTTCGTAGGCGTCTTTAATGGCCTGAATGGTTTTTTGCAGGTCAATGATATGAATGCCGTTCCGTTCGGCGAAGATATACTTCTTCATCCGCGGATCCCAGCGCTTTACCTGGTGGCCAAAATGAACCCCCGATTCCAACAGGCTTTTCATGGTAACTACCGCCATGTGTTCCTCCCGCACGGCTCTGAATCTCCCTTATCCGGATGCTTCCGGTTGTATACCCGGAGACGATAAACGCCCCCGTCCCGGAAAGGGATGTCCCAGCCGCGCCTTCCCTCTATCTCGTCCTCCAAAAGGAGGACGGAAAATAACAGGAACGCCGCTTAACCCGGCGCTTCCTGCCAAAGAAATTGGGAAACCCGCCGCTCTGAAGACTTTTTATTCCCAACGCCCTTTTGACGCGCCGTGATGTAAAAATCCCCTGAATCCTACAGAATCCCAAGAATCTCTGTTATACAGTGGTTAACTCCCCGTAAGGATACCCATTTTCCCGTAGCATGACATAAAATTCATGCATTGGCAAGCCCACGATGGAACTGTAGGATCCCACGATCCGGGAAATAAGGCAAGACGCCAGCCCTTGTATCTTATACGCCCCCGCAACTCCCTGCCATTCCCCGGTATTGAGGTACCAGTCGATTTCGGCCTCCGAGAGGGGGCTGAAGGTTACGACGCTGGCCGCTGATCGGCAGTCAACAGATTTTTTCCTGCCGTTAAAGAGGGCCACCGAAGTAATCACATCGTGAGCCCGGCCCTGAAGGATATTCAGCATATTCTGGGCGTCTTCCCGGGATGCCGGTTTCCCAAAAATTTTTCCATCCACCGAAACGACCGTATCGGCTCCGCATATCCAGAGCGGCGTCCGCCCCTGAAGAAGTTCGATAATCTGGTTAACCTTCCGTACCGCCAACTCTTCAGTTATTTCCCGGGGGCTCAAATCCCCATCATAGTCTTCATTAATGGGGGAAGGCATAATATTAAACGGCAGTCCCATAAGCCGAAAAAATTCCTGCCTCCGTAATGAACCGGACGCTAAAATGATAGATTCCATGTATCTTCTCCGTTTAAGCTTCAACTGGTATGAGGATATGTCTTAACTCAAGACATTACATCTTTTTGAGCGCTGCGGGAAAGCAGCCTCCTATCCTCACGGTAAAAGCCTTTAAATTTTAAGTATACGCTATCATTCGGGGTTTATGATAGAGTTTTTGTATGGTCATTGCCGTCATTGCGAGCGCGGCGAAGCAATCGAGTACCCCGTAAACACTAAATGACCAAAACATATGACAACAAAGTCCACAGATTACGCTGATTTTCACCGATTACGAACACGGTTGATACGAAAATCTGCGGTAATCCGGTGTAAGCCGCAGACCGTATTCCTGCCTTTTAGCCGTTACAAACTGCTCGTGAAGCGGATGATCCTCTGGACTGCTTCGCCGCTTCACTCCCCGCAATGACGAGGGCTGCGTTGGCGCATGACGTAACGTTCTAGGAAGTGGTACTGCCGGTTATAGAGGCGGGCTGTCGGGGGAAAGGCCGTCCGCCTAAAGTTTCTCATTATAAAGCGTTTTGCGGGATACTGTATATTCTGAGGACCGGCCGCCCCTGGCGTGATTTGCCTGAAGAGTATGGACGCTGGCATGTGGTCATGACCGGTTTTCCCGCGGCGGCGGGCGGGGATTATGGGGGAAAATTCTTTTTGAGCCGCAAAAAGCGGAGGGGATAGGGTTTCCCGAAGTGATTATCGACAGCACGACGATGAAAGTCTGTGTCGGCACGGGGGCGGGCAAAAAGGGGGCTGTAGACCAAAGGGGTGTCAAGGGCGGGGATGAGTACGAAGCTTCCTCAGCCGCCATTACACGTATTTTAGCAGCCGCCCGTCCCGCTCTTTTTTAACCCTTAGGTTTCCACCCGGCAGCGTTCCAGTTCTTTTAACCGTCGGGGATCCGCCTTTATATGCAGGTTCTTTTCCTGCGTGGGGATGACTAAGCCTTTGGGCCCGTTTTTGACCCGCCGAA
>JAIRSS010000088.1 GCA_031255315.1 Spirochaetaceae bacterium | reverse complement strand
AGGGGCATAGCCAGGGTTTTACGCCGGGATTTTTCCCCGCTTTCTACGGCAAAGTCCCGTTTTGGGCGTCCAAGAAGATCAGCAAAGAAGGCGATAAGCGCTGTATTGGCCTTTCCCCCCTCGGGAGCGGCGGCTATCCTCACGCCGAGCCGTTGGTCTTTGAGGCCCGTCAGACACGACCTGGATGCGCCGGGCTGTACCTTCAGGTTCACCAGCAAACGGCCGCCGGAAACACGGATACACGATTCCATATATGTGAGTATAGACCGGTATGCGGGAAAAATAAATACCGCCTGGACCCGCTCAGAACCGCACCGCCCCGGACGGGCCGCCGAACAACTCAGCCGCTTTACGTACCGCGTCGGTAACATAATCATAGGTCATAAAAACCCGGACACCCTGTTTTTCCAGCTCCGCCCGGGGCGCGTCGCCTATGCGCACGGCAAGAACGCAGGAACAGTCCTTTAACGCTTCCGCAATCATGGCGAATCGGCTTTCCCGGCCCCCGCAGTGCGAAGGCCCTGCGCAACAACGCGAAATTTCCCGGCGCTCAATAAACCGCACCTGGCCTTCCCGGTACTCGTACACGTGAAACGCCTGGGCGTGGCCAAAGTGCTGATCCACCAGCATTCCATTTTTGGAGGCCGCCGCAAAACGCGGAACAACCGCCCCAACGGGGAATTCCGGGGGTTCACGCGCACCTATACGCGCCGGTACATCGGGAGGAAGCGCGGCCTTTCCCGCAAGGCTGAGGGAGACGTCCTCGTCGATGCGCCCCACCGCGTCGGCGCGGCACTGGCGGCAGTGGTACATTTGCGGCAGAATACCTTCGCAGCGTCTGCGGATCTCCGTGAGTTCGGCGTTGCTGGTGAGGGGGATATGCTCAAAGAGGCTCCCTTTGACCGGGATAAGCTGCATGACGTTGAGTATATCCGCGCCGGCTTCTTTCACCATTCCCGCTATAGCCGGAATCAACCCGCTATTGATCCCCTTGAGGAGTACCACATTGACCTTACTGACTATGCCCAATTCCTTAAGCCGCCGTATCCCCGCGTACTGATTTTCCAGGAGCCGGGCCGCCCCTTCCTTGCCGGTATAGCGCGTCCTGTCCCATTCAACGAAACGGTAGATACGCCTGCCGGTTTCGCTGTCCGGGGCGTTTACCGTAACGGTTACATGGGATACACCGAGGGCCGCAATTTTATCAGCATAACGGGGGAGGAGGAGGCCGTTGGTGGAAAGGCAGAAGGTAATGTCCGGATCAGCCTTTCGTATCAGGGAGAAGGTTTCCCGGGTCTTCTCAAAATCCGCCAGGGCGTCTCCCGGACCGGCAATGCCCGCCACGTCAACGGCCCCAAGCGTTTCCCGGGCCGCCAGGAACCAGTTCAGGGCTTCCGGGGGGCTCATAACCCGCGCGGTTATTCCCGGACGGCTCTCGTTGACGCAGTGGTATTTGCGGATACAGTAGTTACACTGAATCGTGCAGGCCGGGGCGACCGGCAGGTGGATTCGGGTGTTTTTTCCGCCGCACCCGTTAAAGCAGGGGTGGGTCAGGGATTTCTTGAGGTTTTCTTCTTTTATTTCTGTTCGCGTACCGCCGTCCGGCATAGATCCCTCCTTAATTAAACGTCCTCAAAAACAACCGTTTGCAGGAGGCCCTTAAATCGCGGCCCCTTCCATCCCTATCTTGCCTTGTTCGTAGGCCAAAAGTTCGTCCGCCCATGTTCCCGCCCATTCCCTCAGTTCCTGAATCCCCAGCGGCTTCGGGGCCTTTGACTCGGTATGAGCCGCTATTTTCCCGGCAAGCGAGCGGTACACTCCAGCCTGAGCGGAGTCCGGTTCGGCCTCAATGACCGTCTTCCCCTGGAGTTCACTCCGGGTAACCGTTATGGACCGGGGGATGTATTCCACCACGGATGTTGAAGTTTTTTCCACGAAGTCGTCGATGATTTCACGGGAAAAAGGGGAACCCATAGAATTGGCGATAACCCCGCCCAAAAGCGCGCCGCCGGAATTGGAGTATTTGCGTATTCCCTTAAACAGGTTGTTTGAGGCGTAAATCGACATGAAGTCCGAAGACGAAACGGTAAAAACATGCTCAGCGATGCCTTCCCGAATCGGCACGGCAAAGCCCCCGCATACCACGTCCCCCAGCACGTCGTAGATCACTACATCCAGGTCCAGGTCCTGGAAAATCTTTTGCTGTCTGAAAAATTCCACTGCGGTTATGATGCCTCTTCCCGCGCAGCCAACCCCCGGCTGAGGGCCGCCGGCCTCCACGCAATAGATGCCGTTAAACCCTTCAAAGATAACGTCCCTCGCATTGGCGGAAGTTTGTTCCCGCAAGGTGTCCAGGACCGTTGGGATGTATTTGCCGTCCCGCAGGGTGTTGGTGGAATCGCTTTTGGGATCGCAGCCGAACTGCATAACCTTGAGGCCCATCCCGGAAAGGGCGGCGCTCAAATTAGATGTGGTGGTGGATTTACCGATCCCGCCCTTCCCGTAGATCGCAATCTGCTTGATTTTTTTAGACATGGGAATCCTCTCTCAAATTGATGTATTGTCCGCATAATCTCCCGCTATGAGCCGGCCCCCAAACTAATCGACGGCGCGCTAACCCGCGCACGGTTGGGATAGGCTTTGCGCTGAGGGCTTTAGCCTCATGGAACCGCGAATTTCACGGCTGTTTTCCCAAAACGGAAGTTTTAGGAACGCCTTCTATGGAATATCATTTCCCACTAATCATGTCAACATATAATCATACTAAAACTATAGAAAAAATATAAAATATTTCAACGAACCTATTGACATCATTGTACGATACGTGTAATTTCATAGTAAATACCTCGGAATTATAGGAATTTTGAGGAAACCAAAATCACTCTAAAAGGAGTTTTTATGACGAAAAACAAGTTGTTCCTTTTACCGGTCCTGCTGGCGTCTCTTGCCGTTGCGGTATTTGCCGGTGGAAAGAAGGAATCAAGCCCTTACCCGCTGGGGGAATACGATATTTCCTATAACGGGTCCACCTGCGCCTCCCCCATAGTAATCGCGGTTCTCAAAGGGTTTTTTGAGGAGGAAGGGGTCAAGATAAACCTGGTGAGCGGTTCCAGCTTCGAGGTTTCCCGTACCGCCCTGGCCTCGGGGAAAATGGCGGTCCAGAACGGGGACTTTCAGTATTTCCCGGCGGTTCACAACGGGATCGACGTAAAGCTGGTGGGCGGCCTGCACGAAGGATGCATCAAGATACTGGCGCCAAAGTCTTCCGGAATCGCGAGCCTCGAGGATCTGCGGAACAGAAAGGGCGTTCGTTTCGCGGTGGACGAGATTGGCGGCACTCCCATGTCGGTGGCTTCGGTCGCGGTGGGCAGCGTGGGCCTCGATCCGCAGGCGGACATAACCTGGCTTCCCTTCCCGGCGGATCAGGAGGTTCAGGCGGTGGAAAGCGGCGCGGCGGATATTCTTGCCGCCTGGGACCCCTTCGCCACTATCGCGGAAAATACCGGGAACTACACCGTTCTGGTGGACATCAAAACCCATCCGCTGTTCAAGGATCGCTCGTGCTGCTTCACCTTTGGGTCGGGCAAACTGGTGCGGGATAATCCCGGCGCGATAGCGGCAATACTCCGGGCGATCAACCGGGCCGCCGACTGGATAGGGCATAACCCCGAAGAGGCGGCCCGACTCCTTATAACGGAGAAGAAGATCGCCACCGACGACGTCGCCCTGGTGGCGGGCCTGCTTAATCATTATGCCTATACCGCTCATACCGGCGCCGCGGCCAACGCCCACGCCAAAGACGACGCGGTTTATTTCGCCCGGCTTCTGACGCAAATCGGCTATCTGCCGGCGGACCTTGACCCGCAGAAGTTTGTGGACGATCTGTATGTGGATATTTTCGCCCTGGAAGCGGCGGCGAGTCGCTGAACGCGCTGAACGATGAGAAAAAAGAGGTGAATGGTGGTAAAGCAGGAGCGGCTTAAAAGCTGGTATGAGGACCCGAAAATCGCCGGGGACGCGACGTATTGGAAACCAAAATCGGAAATCTGGATTTGGCTGGCAATCGCTTCCTTCGCGGCGGTTCTTCTTGCCAATTGGCTTATCCCGGCGGGGCAGCCGGTAAACGCGGCTCCGTACCGTGTTTTTATCGGCGCGTTGGTCTTTTCGCTGCTTGTGTCGTATTTTGCGGCGCTGGGAAATCCCGGCTTCCGCAAGAAACTGTACCATAAAGCGCAATTTCTTTTTGCCTGCGCACTGGCCCTGCTTCTGTGGGACCTGCTGACTTCAAAAAGCGCGCTCCTGCCTTTGCCCTATTTCCCCAGCGCGGCGGAAATCATCGATGTTATGTTTCAGGACCGGCTTCTTCTTCTAAGGAGCACTTTCTACTCGATGCGGCTCTTCTTTGCCGGCTTCGCCGCCGGGACGGTTCTGGGGCTCGCCTCCGGCATCTTTATCGGCTGGTACCGGCAATGGGACTACTGGCTTTCCCCGGTGATACGGGTAACGGGCGTTATCCCCGCCGTGGCGTGGCTTCCCGTCGCTCTTTTAGTGTTTCCTAACAGTTTCACGACCGGAATGTTTCTGATTTTTATTTCTTCCTGGTTCCCCGTTTCGTCCATGATGGCGTCGGGCATTGCCGCCACCAGAAAAAGTTATTTCGAGGCCGCGAAAACCCTGGGGGCCGACAACCGCTTCCTCCTGTTCCGCGTGGCCGTACCAAACGCCATGCCCAGCGTGTTCACCGGAATCGTAAGCGCCTGCGCTTTTTCTTTTACCACGCTGATTGTTTCGGAAATGGTAGGAGCCAAAGCGGGCCTGGGCTTTTACATCAACTGGGCGAAAGGCTGGGGAGCTTACGCGAAAGTATACGGCGCTATCATCATCATCGCCGTCGAATTCGCCCTGATACTCGCGCTGATAAACACAATACGCCGTTCGGCGCTGCGCTGGCAAAGGGGAATCATACGATGAGTGCGGCGGACGTTTTAATTAAAATAAATAATGTTACCAGGATATACCGTGACACGAACGGCAATCCTGTTTATGCGCTAAAGGATGTTAATCTTGATATAAACGAAGGGGAGTTTGTTTCGATTATCGGTCCTTCGGGCTGCGGAAAAACAACTTTGCTGCGTCTTATCGCCGGACTTGACCGGCCCGAGGAGGGGGGCCTTTCGATTAACGGAAAAGAGATAAGCGGCCCCGGTCATGAGCGGGGTTATGTTTTTCAGCAGGCGGCCCTGTTTCCCTGGGCTACGGTTTACGACAACGCGGCGCTCGGACTAAAAGCGCGAAAGGTCTTTGCGGAAAAGAAGGAAAAGGTACAGGAATTCATCAATATGATAGGCCTTGACGGGTTCGAAAAATCCTATCCCCATGAAATATCAGGAGGTATGGCCCAGCGTGTCGCCATCATCCGCTCCCTTATCAACGAACCCGAAGTGCTGCTTCTGGACGAACCTTTCGGCGCTCTTGACGCTTTTAAGCGGATGGAACTCCAGGAACGGCTTACCGGAATCTGGCAGAAGACCGGGGCCACTATGGTCATGGTTACCCACGACGTTGACGAAGCCATCGCCCTGAGTAACCGCATCGTGATAATGACCCCGCGCCCCGGACGCATCGTTCACGTTATCAAAGTCAGCATAGACTCCGGGCGGAACCGTAACAGTGATGATTTTATCGCGCTGCGCAGAAAGATACTCGAAGAATTGCATTTGGTTATTACCCGGCCCCAGCCGGAATACAGTATATAAACAAAGCGGCGATAACGCCGTGTTATTCAGGAGGTTTTTTTATGGCATATCAGTTTGATACGCTGAAGATTCGGGCGGGGTACAATCCCGCGGAACACCGGCAGTCGGTGCAGGTCCCCATCTACCAAACGGCGGCCTACGAATTCCGGGACGCGGCGAACGCGGACGGCCTGTTCGCGTTTACCGATGCGGGCTTTCTCTATACCCGCGTAAACAACCCCACCGTGGACGTGCTGGAACAGCGGGTGGCGGCGCTGGACGGCGGAAAGGCGGCCCTGGCGCTGGCTTCAGGTATGGCGGCCGTGTCGTATACCCTGCTCAACCTGGCGGAGGGAGGCGGGCGCATCCTTACCACGCCGCATCTTTACGGCGGCAGCTTCGACAGCTTTGGCCGGGTGTATCCCAAATTCAACATCCATCTTGA
>JAIRSS010000262.1 GCA_031255315.1 Spirochaetaceae bacterium | reverse complement strand
GGGTCGTCAAATGAGGAATAGGAATCGGGCGTGAGCGCGGGATCTCCTGATGAGCCGGGATTGGGCGTTACGAGGGGGTCGTCAAATGAAGAATAGGAATCGGGGGATAACGCGGGATCTCCTGAGGAATTGAAATCAGGCGTCATGAAGGGGTCGTCAAACGAAGAATAGGAATCGGGGGATAACGCGGGATCGCCTGAGGAGCCAGGATTGGGCGTTACGAGGGGGTCGTCAAATGAAGAATAGGAATCAGGGGATAACGCGGGATCTCCTGAGGAATTGAAATTGGGCGTCATGAAGGGGTCGTCAAACGAAGAATAGGAATCGGCTGGCGGCGCGGGGCCGCTTGAGGAGCCGGAATCAGGCATATAGGGTGCACCGGTTGAAGTTTCCCTATCGGGGTCTATGATGTAGGTAACTTTTTTACTCATGATTTCCCCGTAGGAATTCTGCAAGAAAATGGTAATTTTCTGGATGTCCGGATCTTCATCCGCCGGATTGAGGAAATACGGATAAACCGGAACACCGGACGGGATGACGGCGCATTCATCCAGCGTATATTGGCCGACTTTAGCGCTGACCTTATAGACTCCATTGGAAGAAAATGAAAATACCGTATTCATTTGACCGCAAGAGGTAAAAATAAGAAAAATACTACTTGCTACGCAGATTTTTCGGTACATCATACAATCAGTATAACATATAATTCATAATATCAACCCGTTTTCGGACGTTCCCGGCTGGATTTTTTTATTTTTTCCCGATTGACCGCCGTTGGGTATGGTGATTGTTGAGTCAGTTATATCAAGCCCGGGTATGAGAGAATTGAGGAACCTTGCCCGGCGTAAAGCATCCTCCAGGGCCTCAAAAAAGCCGGCTGATGATCCGGTAGCGCCGGAAACCCCGTCTACATCCTGGATGTCCATGTCAAGAACCAGCGCCGAGAGTTCTTCCATGGCCGCTCCGCCTATCTGTTCATCTTCCTCATGCAGGATTTCAATGGCCGCGATACCGGTTTCGTTAATATGGACCCAAAGGTAAACCGGCCCCCAGAAGCCCCGGCCTTCGCCTTCATATACGCCGGGATAATAGCGCGGAGTATAGGCGGCGGCGTTAAATCCAGCGCAAGCCCACAGGACGGACCCCGCCAGGATCAGGGCTGCCGGTTTAAAAAACGCCAAAAAATTATAGATAAAGTAGAAATATTTCATGTTCGAGCCTCCTGACAATGGTATGAGGCCGTTTCGCGGGATGCTTTAATGGGGGCGTTAATTTAGACCGCCGCTACGCGTCTGTCCCAAAATTTCAAATGGGGAACCGCTTCGCAAAAATTTACCCAAACAGCCCATTCATCCCCGCGCAGACGCTTAAGACTTATTCAATAGCTCCGATAATAATTAAGAGGTAATTCCAATGTTTGATAAAAGGTATTTTGGCGTCATTCTTCTGGTTGTCATGCGCACGGTCTGCCTCTGGGCCGGAGATACGGCGACATTCGTGGACCTTGGTTTTTCTTCTGATGGTAAGATGTATTTATTCGGCCAGTATGGTATCCAGGAAAAAACGCTGTACCCCTGGGCTGAACTCTATATGGTTGATGTTCCTAAAAACGAATTCGCGCCCGGGGGCCGGGTTTCGTATACCCATGATGCTTCTATAGCGGCGGGCCAGGACGGATCGGGAGCTTTGTACCGTCTTATAAGCCGGAATACCGCTCTGATGGATCGACATGGAATTAACTTTCTCCGCCAGGGGCAAATCCTTTATATTGGAGCTGATGAAAAAAAACCGGCTCACACCAGAGAAATCATCGAATTTCGGGATTTTGAACAGGGTGTTTCCTATACCGCGTCCTTAAGTCCCACGATAGAAGGATCGGGCGCTTCCCTGGCGTCTTCGTTCTTCATCACCGTGGAACGGGTCGCGCCGAACGGCTCAAAAAAAACATATTCTGTGGGGAACCCTCAGATAAAAAGGCCGCTCATCTCGTCTTATTTTATCAGGAAGGTCATTATTCCCCCCCAAAAGGACGCGATCATCTTCGTTGTAGAGATGCGGAAGCAGGGAAACAGCGCCGGTCAGAATATCCGTTATATGGTGGAAACGTTACGGTTCTAATAACGAAAAGAGGCGCCCCTCTGCATCCTTAGGCGGCTCGGCGGGCCGGAAGATTTGCGTAATTAGCCGCCCGTCTTCAAACAAACGCCTGATATAAAGCTGACCGCCTAAGGAGAATCTTTCCCAGAGCCCCTCCTGTTGTACATCAATAATCATATCAATTAACGTCTCCATATCCGGCGGTTCCCAAATCTGCGCAAAGAAGTAGGTTCCCGCCGGCAACTCAAGCAGCTCCGGCGTTTCCGAGTCCCGGCTCTCCGCTTCCCCCCGCCGCAGGGCGTATCCCGCCGCCTCAAGGCTGCCGGGGAAGGCTGTCCGGTCCGGTTCTATGCCGCGGCTCTGAGCGGGGTCTAGGGCCATACGGAACAAGACTTCCCCCCGGACCGCGTCACCCGGCGGAAACCGCAGCGTGGCGTCCCGCCGATAAACAAGCGGCGCGGTCAAGATCAATTTTTTTATTGAAACTTCATCCATAAGGTTCAAATTATCGTATTTCCCCGGAAAATAGAAGCGCCGTGGGGAAACGATCCCTATCAATAATACAACACGTAATATGGAACACCTAAGATCGAAACTTACAGTATGGAGGCTGTTTATGAAGCATAGACGGCGGTTTTTTTTGTGGTGCCTTGCGCTGCCGGCGCTTGTCAATTCCGCCTGCTCTTGTTCGACCGAATCGGCCCTGCAGCAAATCCTGAGTATCAGCATTGAGCCGCCGGTCTTTATTAGCTGTAACGCGGTTTCCGCCAGGGAAATCGCCTTCCGGTTTTCCCTACCCGTAACGGTATCATCCCTCATCTTCGATCCTCCCCAGGAGATCAGCGAAATCCAAGAGGGAGACATTGTGAGGGTAATCTTGCAGGACCCTCCGCCGGGGGGTGAGCGAATCATGGCGGATATTCTCGTTGAAGACCGGAATGGAAACACCGTGAACGTACTGATTCCCTTCAGAAGCCGGAACGAATTTTTCCCCTCGTTTATCATCACCGAAATCCGTACCGAATATTCCAAGCCGAAAGTGGAATTTGTTGAGCTGAAGATGCTGACCGCCGGAAATCTGGGAGCCTTGCGTATGTTCAGCGCCTCAACCGGCCTGGATACACCCATCTTCGAGTTCCCTCCAGCACCGGTGAACGCCGGCGAATATGTGGTCATACACCTGCGGACGCTGGACCCCGCGGTTGCCAACGAAACCGGCGGCGACCGGGGAGCCGTCTTGTACACCAAGGAAAACGAAGCGCAGCCGGATGCGTGGGACTTCTGGATACCCGATTCCAAGAAACGCATCTCCAAAAAATCAGGCGCCGTTTTCTTTACCGATCAAGACGATCATATTATTGACGCCGTTGTCTTCAGCGAATCTACCGGCGGAGCCGTGTGGCAGGATGAAAAAATGGCCCGCGCGGCGGAACTCCTGGGGAAAGCCGGCGCGTGGCCGGCGGCGGACGGCGGCGTTCCCGGCCCTGGCGACGCCGTTCTGAGCCGGGACGCCACCGTTACCCGTTCCATCTGCCGGAACGAGACCGCCGCCGACCGGGACAATGCGGCGGACTGGTACATTACCGCCACAAGCGGAGCCAGCCCCGGAAAGCCGAACAATACGAAACGGTATGTACCCTCAAAATAAGGATGCCGCCGCCAGGAGGATGCATACCACAAGAACATGTAACCGCAGACTGCCGGGGAAAACGCCGGCTTTTGGTTCGACCCGTTTGTCTGCGGTTACATTCAACGCACGCGGCGTTCCGCCAGCCTTGTCAGGTTAACCGGCGCGGCTGGGGACCAAATCGCTGAACAGGGCCGCTATCTGAGATTTTGGGGCGGCGCCTGTCTGCTGCCGGACAATCTTGCCGTCTTTGTAGACTACCATCGTGGGGATGGAAACAACGTTATGGCGGCCTGCCAGTTCGTTTTCTTCATCAACATTGACCTTGCATATCTTGACCCGGCCTGAATACTCTTCAGCAAGCTGATCCAAGAAGGGCCCCACCATTCTGCAAGGCTGGCACCATTCCGCCCAAAAATCGACCAGAACAGGGATCGACGATTGCACTACTTCCTGTTCAAAATTCGCCGCAGTTACCGCTAACCCGGAACTCATAAATTCCTCCATAAAATCAAGGTAGGTTTCTTAATCTACGATAACTATAGCCATAAACTAAACGGAATACCAGATTAGCCACGCCGCAGTGCGGACAGCCGCAAGAGATAATAAACAGCGGAAGAAGCTGTGAGCATGGATGAAAGAATGCCGAAGCGGAGCAACCGATCCGGGCAGGGGGCGGCGCGGTCCCGGCGGGTGTTCGAGCGGATAAACTCAGTGGAACTGGTGAAATGTTTGTAAGACCATCTGTGCCGGAAGCGCGAAAGCGGCGGACGGCATATAGGGATAGACGGACAAACCATTCTGGAGAGCGGGAAGACGGGAGAGCATAAGGCGATTCATACTGGTAAATGCGCGGATAAACGAAAATAGTCTGGTATGGAGCCAACAAGCGACCGAAGAGAACAGCACGTGAAACAAAGTTTCCACGATACGGCGATACCCCGAATGTCAGTAATTTGAGCCTGGTCCAAAACTGATGGTTTTATTAACCAAAGGCGGGGTTAATACCCCGCTGCTTGCGGCGGGGATTATTTATTTATAAAACCGCTTGAAACCTTGCGGCTCATGAACTCTAAAAAAACGATTTTTCTTGACAGGAGATATGTCCGTATTTACAATAAAACGCAATTAATTTTTCAGGAGGCTTTTTCATGAAGAAAGCATTGGTTGTTGTATTATCGGTGGTATGCTGTATGGCGCTTTTCGCGGGCGGCGGTCAGGAAGGATCGGGCGGCGGCGCTTCGGTTAAAACCAGGGAACTCAAACTGGCCCATTTCGGGGCGGAAGACAGCGCAGCCCAGACTGCGGCTCTCCAGTTCGCAAACAACGTGGAACGGCGCACCGGCGGAGCGCTCAAGATCGTCATTTACCCCAATAATGTGCTGGGCGGACCGCCCCAGATACTTGAACAGGTATTGATGGGTACGGTGGATATGAGTCTTTCCGGCCAGGATCAGCTCGCCAAGCATATCCCGCTTTTTGACACGGTGGCGATTCCTTTCTCTACGGACGGCTACGAACACATGGACAGGATTCTGGACGGTCCGTTCCTTGAGTGGGCAAAACCGGAAGTGGAAGCGAAAGGCGCGGTTATGCTCTCCAGTTGGGAGTGGGGTTTCCGTCAGATTACAAACTCACGGCATCCTATTCTTACGCCGGATGACGTAAAGGGCCTCAAGATCCGCACGCCGCCGGCTATGGCGTACCAGGCCGCTATGGAAGCCCTGGGCGCGAATGTCCAGACCATCGATTTCAGCGAACTGGTGATGGCCATGAGGCAGGGCGTGGTAGACGGCCAGGAAAACCCCATAGCCACGATCTACGACCTCAAACTTTACGAATCCCAGAAGTACATCACCATCGTGAACTACCTTTACAGTTCCCTGGTACACCTGGTGAACAACAAGGTGTGGGCCAGCTTGACTCCCGAGCAGCAGAATATTATCAGGGAAGAGTCCGACAGCGCCCGGGTCCTTATGCGGAAACTTGTGCGGGACGATGAGGCGAAGCAGATTGCCGACATGAGGAGTAAGGGCATACAGATTGACAGTCCGCCCCTTAAGCCTTTCCAGGACAGTATGGGTCCTGCTTACGAGAAGATCCGCGTCAATGTGGGAGCGGCGAATTTCGATAAGTGGATGGAAATGGCCAGAGCTGCTCGGTAGGGGGTTTTATGTTGACGCTTGCCCTTTTTATCGTTCTGTTTATGTTCCTGGTGATCAATGTACCCGTAGCGGTATCGATTGGATTCACCTCGGTACTGTTTTTCATCTTTCTGGGGGATGCCGGTTTTTTGGCTATGTTCCCCAATCGTATGTATTACGGTATAGTCATTCCACAAAAAAAATATCAACTCAAAAAAGCATAGATAGCGGTTTCGATTAATCCGTGTAATGGGGCGGTATCCCGCAATTCTTTTTTCATATTTGCCCATGTTTTTTCA
>JAIRSS010000231.1 GCA_031255315.1 Spirochaetaceae bacterium | reverse complement strand
TTTCGCGCCAAACGGGAACACCATGTCCGTAACGACGCGCGATCTCTTTCGATCTTTTGCGCGTCCTGGCCGCGGGCAGCCGCTTCGTCTTCAGCGCCGCGGGATTTGTACGCGAAATTATCGCCCGAATGAACAACCGTAATGCCAAACGGCTTCAGCAAGGCCAATAATGCGTCAAGGTTGTTCTGTTCCTTTACACCGAAATGAAAGGCCGCCGGTTCGCCTGTGTTGTGGTCTACAGCCCACCATAGCCGGTAGTCGCCGCCCGGAAAATTCCACGTCCCATCCATTTCAGCTTCATTTTCATTGAGCGAAACCATATCTACCGTAATGCTACTGGTTTGACGCGCTTTTATGTAATCATAATTGATATACCATAGTAACGATTCCATGCCCCGCAACGTGCTGGTAACCGTGTCCTTGGCGATTCCCAGCGTTCTGGCTGTCGCCCGCGTTCCGCTGCCGTTTATTATCGAAAAGAAAATACGCGCACGGGTAGTGGGCTCACAGGCGTTGTAGGTGTACTTTTCGACAAAGGTCCGGTGCGCGCACTGTTCGTTACAACAAAGGAAGCGCTGCTTCCCGTTTTTTGCCGTTCCGTTTCTTTTTATATTGCCGCTTCCGCAATGCGGGCATGTTACCGGCTCAAGCATTATTATTTCACCTTCCTGCCGTGTTTTGCTCCCTTATTTTATCATACCCGGTTCTCCGGGTCAACTTTTTTCGCCCGGCGCTTACGAGGGCGAATAATTCGGCGCTTCCTGGGTAATCGTTACATCATGGGCGTGGCTTTCTCTAAGGCCGGCGGCGGTAATCTTGATGAACTTCCGGTATTTTTTGAGCTCCTCTATATTCTTGCAGCCGCAGTAGCCCATACCCTTTCTGAGGCCGGAAACCAACTGGTGAAGATAGTTCCGCATCTCCCCTTTGTACGGGACCCTGCCTTCTATGCCCTCGGGGACCGGGGTCTCGTCTTTGGCGATCTGGTAACGGTCTCCTGAGCCGTCATTGATGGCGCCCATGCTCCCCATGCCCCGGTACTCTTTGTAGATGCGCCCGTCGAAGATGATCTCCTGGCCCGGAGCTTCCTTGAGGCCCGCAAAGAGGTTCCCTATCATCACCACGTTTGCGCCGGCGCCTATGGCCTTGGTGATGTCCCCGGAGAATTTAACGCCCCCGTCGGCGATAACCGGAACGCCGAATTTGGCGGCTTCCTCGGCGCATTCCCATACCGCCGTGAATTGCGGAACCCCTATGCCCGCGACTATCCGGGTGGTACAGATTGAACCGGGGCCCACCCCTACTTTCACCGCGTCGGCCCCGGCCTCAATGAGCCTGCGGGTTCCCTCCCGGGAGGCCGCATTTCCCCCGATGACCGGAACGCCGAATTGCTCCTTTATACCCCGTACCGCGTTTATCACGTTTTTAGAATCCCCGTGAGCGGTGTCCAGGATCACATAATCGACTTTGGCGTTTTTGAGAAGGGGAAGCCGCGCGGAGTAGTCCTGGGGAGAGACCGCCGCTCCCACGATGAGGCGGCCCGTCTTGTCGGTGGCGGCCTGGGGGTAGCGGTCATGTTTTTCCATGTCTTTGACGGTAATAAGCCCGGTAAGGCAGCCGCGGGAATCCACCACCGGCAGCTTTTCTATCCGGTGCTTGTCGAATTTTTCCCGGGCGGACGAAACCGAAGGCTCTCCTGTTACCACCACCGGATTTCGGGTCATCACGTCAACGACCGGAAGGCTATCGTCCCGGCAAAACCGGAGATCCCGGCTCGTGATGATGCCCACCAGCCGGCTGTCGGTATTCAAGACCGGCATACCCGACACGCGGAACCGGTTCATCATGCTCTTTACATCCCGTACCCGGGCGTCTTCTCCCACCGTAACCGGCGAATCAATAATCCAGTTAAGGTAACGCTTCACATTCGCCACCTGCGCGGCTTGTTCTTCGGGACTCATATTCCTGTGTATCACCCCGGAACCGCCTTCCAGAGCTATGGCTATGGCCAGCTTTTCTTCAGTTACCGTATCCATTGCCGCGGAAACAACCGGCGCGTTGAGCCGCACGTCCGCGCACAACAGGGTTCCCACATCGCAATCCTTGGGCAAAACGTCGGAGTATCCCGGCACGAGCAATACATCGTCATAAGAATAGGCTTCGGTAAACATCGTTTCTCCCCCTTAATTTTCCATTGCGGCTGTTCCAAATAATTTTTTGTATTTTGCCGCGATGCTTTTTGCCTTCTTGACCGAAAGCCCCCGGTACTGTTCGGGGCGTTCAAAGAAGGCCCGGACTTCCGCTTGGGAAGAGGCGATCCCCAGTTCCGCCATTTTACCGGCAATCCGGTCAAAAACCTCTTTTTCGCCGGATAAGGCTTCCGCAAAGGTCAGCCGCTCTTTTTCCGCCCTTAGGGTGACGCGGCGTATCACTTCGTGGGCGTCTGAGACCCCGGCCTCCGCAAGCAGGATGTAGGCCGGCTCCGCCAGGATTCCGCCGGAAACCGCGGCTCCCGGAATTTTGTCCGCCCGTCCGTTTCCCCCGGCGCGGAGATTCGCCAGAAGCCGCTCCCGGTCCAGGCCAAACCCCTCAATGACCGCCGCCATCCGGTTCACCGCAAGGCAGAACCCGGTAAGATAGTCGGCGATGAACCGCTGGCTCGCCGAGTTGGTGAGGTCCCGCTGATGTTCGCTGATCTGATCCATGTAGAAGGTAACAACCCGGGGCATAAAGGCTTTCCAGAGGCTTTTAACGTGTTCCGAATTCCAGGGGTTCCGCTTTTGGGGCATCGTAGAGGACCCTACCTGATCCGCGGCAAAGCCTTCCTGGAATTCCCCGATTTCCGTACGCTGGAGGTTCCTCATGTCGTCGGCTAAATTAGCGATAACGCCGAAAGCAAGATTGATCTCCAGAAGCAGTCTGAGGAGGTATTCAGGTTCCACAAGCTGGGTGGCGTGTTCCGGGGGTTCAAGGCCGAGCGCCTCAAGGTAGCGCCGTTCCAGGTCTTCGGGGTCCCGCATTATCATGCTCACGGCGTTATAGGCCCCCACAGCCCCGGAAAGTTTCCCCCTAAGCTGTCCTGCAAGACGCTCGATTTCCTGAATAGACTTTCCAAGGCGGGACACGTATTCCGCCAGGGCAAAGCCCACCGTGATCGGCACCGCGTGCTGGCCGTGGGTGCGGCCCACCTGGGGGGTCTCCGCCTCCCTTTCGGCAATGCCGCAGAGGAGGAGTTCCAGCTTTTTCAGCCGGGGCACGAGCGCCTCCCGAACAGCCCCCCGGATGCGCCAGGACAGGGCTGTATCCAGGATGTCCACGCTGGTGGCCCCCAGATGTACCAAATGCGCCGTTTCCGGAGGAACCCTGGTCTTGAGGACGTTCACCAGAGCGCGGATACTGTGCCGGGTCTTTTCTTCCTCGGCGTAAACTTCCGCCGCTTCCACCGAAGCGCCGGCCTTTTCCAGGCCCTCCCTGAGTTCCGGCGTGAAGCTCCCCCGGATTTCCAGATGGGCGGCAACCAGGGCGGTCTCCGCCGTAACGCAGGCGGCAATCGACGCCTCCTCGGAAAGCCAGGGCGCAAGAGCATCAAAAACATCTTTTTCAGAAATTGAATACCGGTGATCAATAGGCGAAATATTTTGGAATATGTTACGAGCTTCCATACACGATTGTGGCATACCGCAAAATTTTTGTCCAGGGGAACCGGCGATTCAAAATTCCGCCCTCTGGAGCGTCATGAGTCCTAAGCCGCCAAACAACGGCTTGCGGCTGGATGCGGAACAGGCGGCGACGATCTCCCGCCTGCCAAATTCAAGGTCTCCCGGAAGACGCCGTTGCTCATTTCTTCACCCTTGAGCCTGTCCCAAAACTAAGCAACGGTAATCGGCGCGCGAAGTTTTGGAACAGCCTCTTGGGGTTTCTCTGGCTTTCGCCGTACGGAACCTGAATACCGGGCTTACTTCGCCGGCTTAGACCCAATCAGCGTAAAACTCAAACTGCATTGGTACCGTTCAGCGCTTTCAGGATTGACGATTTTGTCCGAAGCGAAATAACCAACCGATCCGGTGGAAAAATCCTTCCCGTGGGCGTAGATAGTTGACCAAACTTTACCATCGCTGTCTTTAATGGTAAGTTCAAGAAATTTGGGGGCTTTAGAATCACGTTTTGCTGGTTCCGGCATATACTATAGGCTCCTGTACGGTTTTATTTACGGCCTCTCGAAGCGGAGGTCAAAGCGGCTGCTTTAGCGTCAACAGTATTGAGTATGGCGGCAAGTTTTTCCTTGTCAATAAGGTCTATAAGCCGGGCTTCGGTGTAACGCTTCGCTTCATCCGTAAACGTTCCTACGGTGATACAAATGCCCTTACCGGCGTTGGCTTCCTTCAAATGAGAATGGAAATCCCGCACGATGAGTTCCCCTACCGCACCCTGGCTGCGGATAAACCGGAACATCACCGTATCCGACCATTTGGGGGTGTCAACCTCGGCCAACATATCCGCCCACTCGTTTTTATTCACTGAAATATTGGAAATTTTGATTTTAACCCGGCCAAAATACGTCAAGACTATTTTTCTGCACAGAGCCACAAAGTCGGAAGAAGGGGCCAGCAAAAAAATTTGAAGGTTCTTATTCGCATTAAGTTCCTGGTATTTTCCCAGAAGAATGGCCACATCTTTATATGAGGCGTTGGTCTGCTGAATTTCCCGGAGATACTTCAGGGCCTGGCCGATTTCGTCTTTTTTGAGGCAGGCAATCGCCAGTTTATATTTGATCTCCAAAGCCACATCCGGTTTGATGTTTTTGTGCTTCAACCCAATTTCAAAATCCGCTATAGCCTTGTCGTACTGATAGCGATCCAGGTTGATAGTTCCGCACATAAGGCAGGATCGGGGACCCTGCACCGGGTCAGCCCTAAGGTGGCTGAATATTTTTACCGCCTGATCGAGTTGGTTGGCCTCAAGATAGCACTCCCCCAATGTATAAAGGGCTTCCTTATCGTCCGGCGCAATGTCTATAGCCCGGCGGATAAACGACATGGCTTCCTTATATTTTTTTATTTTGAAGAACGCCCGGCCCAGATACATCAAAGTAGACGCGTGTTCAGGATTCTGCCGCTGGGCTTGCTGGAGGATGGGAACAGCCTTCTCATAGTTGTTCCGCTGGAACTCCAGAACCCCAAGGTTATAGTTCACTTCAAAATCATCCGGCCGCCGGACCCGGGCTGCAGCCAGCCCCTTAACGGCTTCCTCAACAATTCCCTTCTTCATCGCGGAAAGGCCGTAGCGCTTATAGACCTCAAAATCATTTGTTCCGGTTTCAAGTAAAGCCGCATACGTTTTATACGCCTTATCCCAAGATTGTTCTTCATAATAAACAGCCCCCGCCATCAAAAGACCCTGGGGGTCCAGCGGATTTTGAGCCAGCCGTTTCTGCGCCGTCTTTATATCCGCGTCTTTCCCTTTTCCCCGTTTCAAGAACCCGGCCTTATCTTTACGGCTTTGAATAAACATAAAGCCTGTTATCCCCAAAGCAACAACTATAACAGTAAGTAAAATAGGAACCATACTATCCATACTATATACTATCGAAAAAAATGGAAGGGTTCTTAAGGTAATTTATGCGTGGACGCGGATACCCGGGGAACATGGCGGCCCTTTCCACGGAAGCTGTTTCAAGGCGGGACAGCCTCCATTGACAAAACCTCAAGCCCTGCCTAGAGTTCTATTGAGAAAATAGCGGCAACCAAGGGAATTTGCGGTCTGACGGAGCTTGTTTGAAGGAGCTTTTGATGGTTTCTACTGTTGGCATAAAACTTGCTAATGGGAAATTTTATTCTATACTCGAAGAGAATTCCAATGCCGCAAGGCGGCTGATTCTTACCACGGTTCATGATACTCAACAGAGTATGCGGATCGATCTTTACAAGAGTTTTACCCGGTCTATGACTGACGCCCGTTATTTAGGCAGCATCGTGGTAGATAACATCAAAAAGAAACTCAAAGGCGGCCCTTCAATCGAACTTGTCATCACATCCAACGCCAACGGTAAATTTACCGCGGCCGCCGCGGATTTGGACGATCCCGCTAACCGGACGAAACGGCTGCGCCTGAGCGCGTCCCTCAAGTCCCTGGAAGAAGATACGGGGGAACCGGAAATTTCCGGTTTTGATCTTCGTTTCCACGCGCCGGCAGGGTTATATGACGATTCCATCCGGGGAAACCGGGGCCGCCGTGAATTCCACCGGCGTGTTTTCCTCATCGCCGGGGCGGCGGTCATCATACTGGGGTTCTGCCTGTGGTTTTTCGTCTTCTTCAATGACGGCCAAAGCGCCGGAGAAACGATTGCCGCCGCGCAGCAGTATCCGGCCCGGCAGGGCTCAGAACCTCCGTCCGGTCCCAAGACAGCCTCTTTTGAACCGCTTGTTTCGGAGGGACCGGACGGTCCCCAGACATCCTCTTTTGAACCGCTTGCCTCGGGAGGAACGGACGTTCCTCAGACAGCCGCTGTTGAACCGCTTGCTTCGGAGGGAACAGACGGAATACGGGGGACCGCGGCGCCTGTAATAGAAGCTCCGGCTGCCCCGCCGTCCGCGAATACTGCTTCAAAAGACCCGGAGGCGGCCCCCGGGAGGGGTAAACGGTCTCCTCCGGTGGCTTCGTATAAAATTCCTGCAACCATTCCCCGAGAGGGCCATCCCTACCGAGTACGGTGGGGGGATACTCTTTGGGATATTTCGGAGGCTTTCTATCGCAATCCCTGGCTCTATCTCCGTATCGCCCGATCTAACGGCATACGGAACCCGGATCTCATTGTATCTGGAAAAATCATTCGTATTCCGTCAAAGAATTAAGGCGCTTTCCGTTCTGCTTGCCGTCTTCTTCCTTCCCGGATTATCTTCCTGCCAAACCCGGAGTATTTTGGATATGCGTCCGGCTCAAGCGGTCCGCCGTATTTCCGAAGGGGACCTCGGCTTTATTTTCCGCGCCCGGCCTTCCCGGTTGGGCGAACTGCTTACCCTCCACAGCGGGGCTGCTTTCTACGCGGGGCTTCTGGCGGAAAGCCAGGCGGCTGCTTTCCTGGCCCAATCCGCCGGAGAAGCCGGTACGCAGCGGAAATCAGATTCCGGCAGATCGGTTGATACTCAGGCGGTCAACGCGGCGGCACGCGTCAGAATCGCGGAAGCCCTCTATACGGTTTCCCTGGAAAGCCCCTCCCCCATAGTCCGGGAAGCGGCGGCGCAAAAGCTCATCCCCCTGGTTTTGAGCGCCGGGGATAAAGACGCGGTCCGGCGGGTGGTTCAGAATATTCAAAGCGAAACCGGGTCCTCCTGGGAGAAGCTGTTCGCTCTGATTGACGCCCTGCCCGGGAAAGTCCCCCCGGCGGATGAGGCCGGGGATGAACGGAGCGGCGCCGTCCGGGATTTAGCCGGCTTTTTCCTGACCGCCCAAACAGACGACGCCTACCGCTGGGGCTGGACGGTGGTTGATCCGGCGTTCTTTACCAGCGCGGAAAGCGCGGCGGTAACCGGACGTCTTGCGGCGGCCCGCTCCTCTTTTGCCGAAGCCCTCGCGTCTTTTCGGAAAACTCTGGAGCGGGAAGAAACCCTCTTTTTCCGGTATCCGGCCCTGTTAAGCGACCTGGGCCGAGCCTTTCAGTTCACCGCCGCAGCGGCGGAAGGGTCCGCCCTGTTCCAGAAATGGGAAAAGCGTTTTTCAGACGGGACGATGGGGGACGCGGCCCCTCAAACCCGGTATCTCCTTCGGTACTTCGCGGGCCGTATGGAACGTCATCTGGGACATTCCGGGGAAGCGGTGGAAATCTTCGCCCGCGCCCTGGACGCCGCCTTCGATCCTGAGCAGGAGGACGCCTGCATGTGGTATATCCTGGACATTACTCAGTCCGCAAACCCCGAATCCTTCATTCCCGTACTGAAAACCTACCTGCCCCGCTGGAATTCGCCCCCGTATTTCACGGACATTCTGGAACGCCAGGCCATGTATTTTACGGCCCAGAGCCAATGGGACGCCCTGCTCGAAGTGTATTCCTTCTTTCCCAAGGAAGATGGCTGGGCCGCCCGGGGCCAGTATGCGTATATTTTGGGCCGGGCGGTTTCCCTGGGCTTGTTTGACCCGGGGCCGGATGGACCGCCGGATCCGGCGGCGGCGTTTTTCCAGGCGGCCCGGGAAGAACCGGCGGCGGCGTTTTATTACCGCGCCCTGGCCGGTCATTTCCTGAACGCCCCGGCTATTGTTGTTCCGAAAAAACCAAAGGCGGCCCCCAGGCGTTTCCCTCATTCGGACGTCATGGAATTCCTGCTGGGATTTTTCTATTACGGCGCGGCGGACCATATCGACCCGTATCTGAAAAATTTCCAGGAAACGCTCTCGGTGGAAGAACTGAGAGACCTGGCTGAAGCCGCTTTCCGGGCGGAACGCTGGGACGAAACTATACGCATCACGGTCCTCTATATGTCCCGAAAAGAGTACCGGCTTACCAGGAGGGACCTGGAACTTAGTTTTCCCCGGCCATTTCGGGATTTGACTGAAGCCTACGCCCAAGAAACCGGGATCCCAGCCCCCCTTCTTTACGGGCTTATCCGGACCGAGAGCTTCTTTGACCCGGATATTCATTCCCACGCCGGAGCGGTGGGATTAACCCAGCTTATGACCGCCACCGCCCTGGATATGGCGGCCCGGCTTGACCGGCGGGGGGGGCCTCAATACGCTGAAAACGGAAAGATAGACCTGCAAGACCCGGAGACGAATCTGCACCTGGGGGCCGTCTACCTGCGATACCTTATGGATACATTTAAAAGCCCCATGCTCGCGGTCCTGGCCTATAACGGCGGCATGGGAAGAGTCCGGCGCTGGCGGGCCGCGGAAAGCCGGCTCCCGGAAGACCTCTTTCCAGAAACCATAGCAATATCTGAAACCAGGAACTATGGCCGCAGAGTTTTCAGCGCGGCGGCGGTATACGGATATTTGTATTATGGTATATCAATGGAAGAGATAGTTACCGATATTATTAAATAATGAGGACAGATATTTAATCTGGAGGAGTTCCGCTCGTGCTTTTCAAATTCTTCTCTATCCGATCAAACTATAAGCATCGGCTCGGTTCTATCGTGGGGGCTCTGGGGCTGGCTCTTATCGGTATTTTTCTCGGATTTTGTATAACCACGTCCCTGTTGGATTTACCCTTCTTCTTTCCGGCGCCGGGTGATTTTTTTATCGGGGCGTATGGAATTCTGGCCTTCATGATCCCCGCCTACTTTATCGCCGCATCTCTTATCCTCATCGATCCCGCCTACCGCCCGGACAGGATATTCATATTAAGCGCCGCCGTCTTTCCCTTCCTGACCCTTGCCGTCGGCTTGGCCGTTTTCCGGAATTACGCCGGCTATGAGGAACGCTTTCGTTTCATGGCGCTGCTGGGGGAAGCCGGTTTTTCATTCGGCATCCTCCTCTTTACCTTCCTGGAGATCGCCGCCATTCGGGCCCTGGCCATCCGGCTCTTTCCCCTAACGCCGAAATCGCCGCCACGGGAAACCGCCGGAAAGGACGGCGATTCCGCCGCCGCCGGTTCCCGGAACGCCCGGGTCCTCCTCGCGCCGCCCGGGTCAAAAACCAGATCCTCTTCCCCCAGGGGCGGGCGCAAGCGGACTGAATCCGGCGAACCGCCAAAGGAAGCGGCAAAACCGTCAACCTGGTACGACGGCGCTCTGGTTTCAAGCCGTCCGGCAAAAGGCTCCGCGAATCAAAAGGAACCGGCAAGCCTGATTGAAACCCAGAGAATCCGGCCCGCCGCCGGAGAGCCGGAAGCGGCCGGGGGCGTGGAAAAATTTCACCAGGAACCGGGGCGTGGAGAAAACCCGGCGGGGGGACCCGGTCCGTCCCGGAAAGACGTCCGTAAACAGGCGGAAATTGAAGTCTCCCTTAAAGATGATTTTCCGGACATTGACGCGTTCCTGGGCGGGGACGCCTATGATTTTCTGGATATTGACGGATTGCCGGATGCTAAACAGCGGGAAACCGGCGGCGTTCCCCCGGAAAAAGACGAAGAACCTGATGACGAAGACTTTGATTTTTCCGAAGACGATGAAGAATCCGGGGAAGATGAAGACCAGGAGGATGACCCCGCTTCCTTCCGTATCCCGGCCCCGGTGGATGCGGCCCTTCCCGCCGCCGGTTCCAGCGGTTCCGGCGGTACGTCCGCCTCCGCCAGGGCGAGAACATCCGGAAGGGACGGCGGCGCCGGGAAGACGGCCAAACCAAAGACCTACCGCGTTCCGGTGGACGGCATCCTGAATCAGTACATGGACGGCCAGTATTGGATCATCGATCAGCCGACCAGGGACGCGGCCCACATCTTACAGAAAACCCTGGAGGAATTCGGCATACAGGCGGAAGTAACCGGCATCAGGAAGGGGCCGGTAATCACCATGTTCGAGATACTCCCGGCGCCGGGGGTTAAACTCTCCAAAATCGTCAATCTTCAGGATAACATCGCCCTCCGTCTTGCGGCTTCCTCCGTGCGCATCGTGGCCCCAATACCGGGGAAACACGCGGTAGGCATAGAAGTGCCGAACAGAAAGCGGAACATCGTTTCTTTTCGGGAAATTATCGAAGGGGAACTGCGGAACGACGGCGCGTGGGAGGGAAAGAAGGACGGACGGAGGCTGGAGATTCCCGTGGTCTTGGGGAAGGACATCGCCGGGGAAGCCCAAACTGTAGATCTGGTGCAAACTCCCCACCTTCTCATCGCCGGGGCCACTGGTTCGGGGAAATCAGTCTGCGTGAACACCATGATCCTTTCGATCCTTTATCAGCGCGCCCCGGCGGAATGCCGTCTTATCCTCATAGACCCGAAAATTGTGGAACTCAAACTCTACAACGATATTCCCCATCTCCTTACCCCGGTGATAACCGAACCCAAGCGGGCTTTCCAGGCTCTCCAGTACTGCCTCTTTGAAATGGAGCGGCGCTACGCCTGCCTGGATTCTATGGGAGTCCGGGACATCAAGAACTACAACCGGCGCATACGGGAACGGAATATCGCTGCGGAACACATACCCTATATCGTGGTGGTCATAGACGAATTTGCGGACCTTATGGTTACTACCGGAAAAGAACTGGAATCCACCGTCGCCCGCCTTGCGGCAATGAGCCGCGCGGTTGGGATACACCTGGTTCTGGCAACCCAGCGCCCCTCGATAGACGTCATCACCGGCCTTATCAAAGCCAACATCCCCAGCCGCATCGCCTTCATGGTAGCCAGTAAGATGGACAGCCGCATCATCATCGACATGGTTGGAGCGGAAAAACTCCTGGGTAAAGGCGACATGCTCTATGCCGGCGTGGTGGACCCCTTCCCCATCCGAATGCAGGGGGCGTTTGTTTCAGAAGAAGAAGTGGAGCGGGTGGTTGAATACGTCAAAACCCTGGGACAGCCTGACTATATCGACGATGAGATCTTCTTTGAAGATGAAGAAGACGAAGCCCCCGCCGACTTTGCGGAAGGCGAGGACCCTCTCTACGACAAGGCGCTGGAAATTGTGGTCCAGCAGGGTAAGGCCAGCGCCAGTTACATACAGCGGCGCCTCAAGATAGGGTACAACCGGGCGGCCCGGCTGGTAGAAGAAATGGAAATTCGCGGCGTGGTGGGCCCGGCCCAGGGGTCCAAGCCGCGGGAACTGCTGCGGGGAATATAATTCCCGCCGGGATACGCGGCGGGAGGGCGGGTTCTTTTAATCCTGCCGGGAGGCTCAGGTTTCAGGGGAAACGGTAAAGACAAGCCCTTTCCCGTCCGGGCGGTCCACGGTAACCGCGCCGCCTTCCCTGATGGTCCCGGCTATAATGGCCTTAGCCAGAGGGTTCTCCAGTTCCGACTGGATGGCGCGCTTCAAAGGCCGGGCGCCGAAAAGGGGATCATAGCCCCGTTCAGCCAGCAGGTCCCTGGCGGACTGGGTGAGCGTAAGGGCGATCTTCCGTCCCGCGGCGACGCGGGCGGTCAGCCGCTTGAACTGGATGTCAAGGATCTTCTCGATCTCATCCCGGCCCAGGCGGTTGAATATCACCGTCTCGTCAATGCGGTTGAGAAATTCTGGCCGGAAGCTCTGTTTCAAGAGTTCCATGAGGGAAGCGCGGACGGCGGCTTCCGCGCCGGGGGCGGACTCTGTCCCGGCGGACAGGATCAGGTCGGAACCCAGGTTGCTCGTCATAATAATGATCACGTTCTTGAAGTCCACCACCCGGCCCTGGCCGTCGGTAAGACGGCCGTCGTCCAGTATCTGAAGGAACACGTTGAAGACCTCCGGGTGGGCTTTTTCGATCTCGTCAAAGAGGATCACGCTGTAGGGCCGGCGGCGTACCGCTTCGGTAAGCTGGCCGCCCTGTTCATACCCGACGTAGCCCGGCGGCGCGCCGAGGAGCCGGCTTACCGAGTGTTTCTCGCCGTACTCGCTCATATCGATGCGGGTCAGGGCCTTTTCCTCATTAAAAAGGAATTCCGCCAGGGTTTTTGCAAGTTCAGTCTTGCCCACCCCGGTAGGCCCCAGGAAGAGGAAGGACCCCAGGGGCCGGCCTTCATCGGAAAGCCCCGCCTTGTTCCGCCGGATGGCGTCCGCTACGGCTTTTACCGCCGGTTCCTGGCCCACCACCCGCTGTTCAAGCACCTTTTCCAAATCCAGGTATTTCCCCAGTTCCCCGGACAGCATCTTTGAAACCGGTATACCCGTCCATGACGAGACTACCCGTGCGATGTCTTCCTCGCTCACCTCCTCCCGGAGCAATGCGGCGCCCGCTCCGGCGATCCGGCGCTTCTCTTCCATCTGGGCGGTCAGATAGTCAAGTTTTTTCTGCGCCTCAGGAATCCTGCCGTGCTTCACTTCTGCGGCTTTGGTCAGATTCCCTTCCCGCTCATACCGGGTTTCTTCTATTTTGAGTTCTTCGATTTGCTGCTTGAGTTCCCGAACGCCCTGGATGTCCCGCTTCTCATTCTCCCACCGGGCCTTCATGGTGTCCCGTTCAGCGCCGGTGTCGGCGATTTCTTTTTCCAACTTTTCGAGGCGTTCCCGGGAAGAAGCGTCTTCTTCCCGCATCAGGGCGTGTTTTTCTATGGAAAGCTGCAAGAGTTTCCGTTCCAGCTTGTCCAGTTCCGTAGGCCGGCTGTCCAGTTCCATCTTGAGCCGGCTCGCCGCCTCGTCCACCAGGTCTATCGCCTTGTCGGGAAGGAACCGGCTCGTGATGTAGCGGTTCGACAGGGCCGCCGCCGCTACCAAGGCTTCATCCTTGATCCGCACCCCGTGGTGTACTTCGTAACGTTCCTGCAATCCCCGCAGTATAGCGATAGTGTCTTCCACCGCCGGTTCCGCCGTGTAGACCTGCTGGAACCGCCGCTCCAGGGCCGCGTCCTTTTCGATGTGCTTGCGGTACTCGTCCAGAGTGGTCGCGCCGATGCACCGGAGCTCCCCCCGCGCCAGGGCGGGTTTCAATAAGTTGGAAGCGTCGGTAGCGCCCTCGGCGGCGCCCGCGCCCACCAGGGTGTGAAGTTCGTCGATAAACAGGATGATCTTCCCGGCGGAAGCCTGTACCTCGTGAATTACCGCCTTGAGCCGTTCCTCAAATTCGCCCCGGAACTTCGCCCCCGCCACCAGCGCGCCCAGGTCCAGGGCCAGGAGCTTCTTCCCCTTGAGCCCCTCGGGAACATCCCCGGCTACAATGCGCCGGGCCAGCCCCTCAGCAATGGCCGTCTTTCCCACCCCCGGCTCCCCGATGAGGACCGGGTTGTTCTTGGTCCGCCGGGACAGAACCTGCATGACCCGGCGGATTTCCTCATCCCTGCCTATTACCGGGTCCAGCTTTTCCTGACGCGCCAGGGCCGTGAGGTCCCGGCAGTATTTATCCAAAACCCGGTACTTGCCTTCCGGGTTCTCATCCGTTACCCGGACGTTCCCCCGGACCTGCTTCAGCGCGCCGAGGATTCCGGCCTTCGTTACCCCCGCTTTCTTGAGGAGTTCCGCCGCCTTCCCTTCCCCGCCGGCAATGGCGATAAGTATGTGTTCGGTGGAAATATAGTCGTCTTTGAGCGACGCCGCCTCGCCCTCGGCCTTAGCCAGCGTTTTGGACGCGGCGGATGAAAAGAAAATCTGCGCCGCCTCTCCATACACCTTGGGGCTCGTCCGGATGAGGGCCTCCGCGTCCCGGATAAGTTTGTTCGCTTCCGCGCCCGTCTGTTCGACCAGGGGCCGGACTATCCCGTCTTCCTGCTTGAGCAGGGCTAAAAGGAGGTGTTCAATTTCAACCTGAGAATGATCTTCTTTTTGGGCGATCACGGAAGCGTTGTTCAAGGCTTCCCGCGCCTTTATGGTAAATTTTTCGTAATTCATAGGTATAAAATAAAAAAAACAGCGGGGAAACGGCAAGGAACCGCTGATTGCGCGGATAAAACAGGATGGACACGGATGGCTGCCCGCGATAATCCGCGCCAATCCGTGTCATTCGCGGTTAAATACTGAGGTTTCTGTTACGGTCCGCCGCAAAGCCCTCTCCTCAGCCGTATCGCAGGGACGATCCGCAACTGCCTATCGGCGGTCTATTGCTCATTCGCATATTGTTTTCCAATCAATTCGCGGTAATAGCCGTCTGATTGCATGAGCGCCTCGTGGGTTCCGGTTTGAACGATCTTTCCGCCGCGAAGCGCGACAATTCTGTCTGCTGTCAGAATCGTTGACAAGCGATGAGCGATGATGATGGTCGTTCTGCCTTTTTTCAAGGCGTTCATCGCAGACTGGACTTCCCGCTCGTTCTTCGCGTCGAGACTGGAAAGGGCCTCGTCCATAAGCAGGATAGGTGCTTTTTTCAGGAAAGCCCGCGCTATGGCGATGCGCTGGCGCTGTCCGCCTGAAAGCTGCGCCCCCCGTTCCCCCGCAACTGTGTCGTATCCATCCGGCAGCGCGGCGATAAAATCATGGGCAAGTGCGGATTTCGCGGCGCTGATCACGTCATTTTCCGTTGCGCCGGGATTGCCGAAACGGATATTGTCCAGTATCGTGGTGTTGAAAAGATAGATTTCCTGCGGCACCACCGCGATTAAATCCCTCAAGCCCTTTTGGGTAAACGAGCGGATGTCATGCGGCCCGATTCTGATAGCGCCGTCTTTTACGTCCCAAAAACGCAGCAGCAGATTCGCGCACGTAGACTTTCCCGCGCCGGAATGACCAACCAGCGCGACAGTTTCCCCCGCCCTGACCTGAAAAGACACGTTTTCAAGCACATGAGGAACGGTGCGGCGTTCCTTTAGATTGTCGTCAGCATACCGGAAGCTTACGTTGTCAAAGACAACGGTTTTCTCGTATTCGCCCGGGGGATCATCTTTTACGAGATCGCTTACGGTCGGCGGCGTTTCCATGACGGAAAAAACACGCCGGGCCGAGGCTTGCAATACGTTAAAGTTCCTCGCCATGCGGCTGATTTCCATGACCGGGAGAAAAATATTGACCGCAAGCAGCGTTGCTACGGGATACCATTCCCG
>JAIRSS010000195.1 GCA_031255315.1 Spirochaetaceae bacterium | reverse complement strand
GCGCGTAAAGATAGGGACACACATGCTCCCGGTCCGGAGCAGATTTCGCTTCCCGCTCCGCCCGCAGCAGGGCTTCGCTCTTGACAGACTCGACCCCGGCCCCGCAGGGGATGCCGGCGTACCCCGCATAATCCGCGCCCAGGGCGGCGGCTTCCCGGTTGACGGCTTCCCCAGCGTCGATGAAAACAAAGGGATTGTCCCCAGTCGCCCGGATAATCCGATCCGCCTTGAATTTGCGGATAACGATACAAAACCGGGCAAGCACATCTTCTTTGGGACCGGGGACCATCTCAAACCCCGCTTCTTCGGCCAGGGGGCCGAACACGACGGCGCAGTCTTCGGGGCAGGCCAGGACGCGGCAATCCGCCGCAAGACCGTTCAAGGCTTCCATGACGCGAAACACAAGAGGCCGCCCTTCCAGTAACCGGAGGGATTTTCCGGGAAGCCGCCGGGAATCCAGCCGGGCCTGTAAAACAACCGCCGTCATGATTTTTTCCACACTTTGGGCCGCCACAGGTTTCGGAACCAGAATGTCCGCGTCCCCCTTCCTTTGTTCGGACGCTCCCCCCCCGCGGATTCCTGGTTTCCTCCTATCCCGTCAATTTCATGTTCTCCAGCCTTCACCGTTCCCTGTTCCCCAGTGGCGTTGTTTTCGGGATACTCCCAAAGCTCGGTAAGGGAACGGGCGTCCCGGCGGAAACGAAATTTGTTCTCCGCCACCCAGCGCCGGCCCAGAGAAAAATCTTCCCATGCCTGAAAGGGGCCGTCCCCGGAACGGAAAAAATATCTAAAGAAACGGCGCAGAGGAATAGAAGCGGCGTCTCCGCTGAACACGGGGCCGATGTTTTTCAGGTAAAAACGCCGGTAATCTTCGTCTACCGTACTGTCCTGGGGAACCACCTCGCCGTTATACGAAAGCCGGATGAGCCGGGTTGATTGAATCGCCTCACCCCACAAATGAGCGCGGAAGCCGAAATCCATAAGCTGCCAGTAGGTACTCGAAAGACCGCAGTCAAAGCCCCCCAGCTTGACAAAACGGTCCCGGTCGTATATCCCCACCCCGTCGAAGGGGTATAGGGAAGGCGTGCCTTCTTTTGAAGGCGTAAGGAACAGATTTTTCACGGTTTGCCGGTCAAGATCCGGCACGGTCAGGGTTGGGAGGAGTTGATAGTGCGCGTTTTGAATCACCGGGATCGTACACAGCCGCTTTGCGAGGCCGGAATTCCCTGTTTTGCTCAGTTCTTCCGGGGTGGAAAAAAGCCGTTCCGCCATCCGCTCCGCTTCCCCGCCGAGGATTTGCAGGTCGTTCCACAAAACAAAGAAGAGCGGACTCGCCAACTCCGAGACCGCCAGATTGATCTGCTCCCCCAGGTTTATCGCTTCTTTCAAGAGGATAAATTTGACAAAGGGAAAGCGGCTGGAAAGCTCATCCACATCGTACCGTTCTCCCGGCGCTTCCACCGAAATGATGTAATCGAACTTTGTTTTCTCCAGCTCCTGAAACAGAGTCCGCCGGGGATACCGCCCTCCCCGGTTCAGAAGTATCGCTGAAAGCCCTGTAACCGCCGCCCGGCTCGTCCCCCCCACGACCGTATACGAAGAAGAGGGAAGGCTAAAAATTGAAGGTATAGTATTCATCACAGTCCCCGCAAATCCCGGTATACCGGCCTGCACAATGTTCCCGGTACCGCTCTTCCCCCCGGGACCAGATTACCTCCAGCGGTTCATCAAACACATTTGAAAATTTATTTCCCGGATCCGTGATTCCGGCTAAGACGGAGAAATCCTCCCGGCAAAGAGAAACCCTTCCATCAATAAAAATATACATGTCCCGCATAAGATGCCAACAGGGATGACGCCGTACCGGAGAGAGATCGGCGGCCTGCATTTTTGGTAAAAATCCGCAAAAATCATCGTATTTTTGAATAATGACCTGGGCGCCCCGGTCTTTCCAGGAACGGTAAAAGGTTTCGATGTCGTCTTCCGCGCCCTGGAGCCGTATTGCCTGAACATAGGCGTCTTGAGGAAAGAGCGAAACCAGGGTCTGAGCGGTTCTCACCGCTTCCTCAAAACCAGGCCCCCGAGCTTCCCCATACCGTTCCTTTTTTGCCGCGTCCAGGGACACGATCCAGGACAGGCAGCCGGGGGGAGCGGTCCAGGGCCTCAGCGGACGGCCTCCCTGGACCATCCGCGCCAGGGTTTCGAGTTCCTCCTGTTTCCATCCTATGCCGGACGTTTCAATAATAAGCGAAAGGGCGTCCCGACGGTCCAGAACCATGCGGATAAGTTCCATCTTTTGAGGATGCAGGGCAAGTTCCCCCCAGAGGGAAAGATCGATGACCGCGTCGCCTGAAAAGGCGGCGGCGGCGTCCAAAAGCTCTTCAAAGCAGGCGGGGTCCATAAAGTCCCGCCGGGCTGTTACTGCTTCTCCCCGGGGCCACGGAAACCGGGGATACGGGCAGAGGGCGCAGGCTTGCGGGCAGGGGCCGGACACCTGAATCGCGTAAAACGCTGGCAGAGTCCTGAGCAATTCGGGCTTTTCCACGATAAGTCTTTCAACGCCCGCAGCGCAGACAGACCCGGACGCAGCCTGAAACCGGGTGAGGAGGAGGAGGTTGCGCCGGGAATCCGCAGTAAGACTCAACCGATAGGACCGGAGATCAACCGGGGAAATCTCAGTCTCTATATCAAAGGCGTTGATGTCCTTGCGAATCACCTGAAACAGGGCTTCCCGGTCCACCGGGCTCTGGTCCCCTTCAGCCAGCGCCGCAAGCACCCCCGCGGTGGAAGGGGCGAGTATCTCCGGGGCAAGGCCGTAGGGCCAGCCATCGGCATACGAATACTCCGCCGCATAACGGAGATGCCGTTCCGCCACCTTCCCCGCCAGGTCCCTGTCCAAGAACGGGGCGTCCGCCCAGGCAAAGTAGAGGAGATCGAAGGGCCGGGAAAGCTCCGCCAGCGTGCGGAGCAGGGTTTTCACGTTCAGTTCCGAAAGAACCCGAACTTCCGCCTCTTTTCCGGCGGCAAACCCAGCATCCCCCGCACGGCGTTCAAAATCCGAACCAACGAGGAGTATGATTTTAGTTACACCGGGGAACGAGGCTGTCTTTTGAATGGCTGTGGTCAGGGCGCATACTGCCTCCCCTCCCGGTTCCGCGAATAGAACCTTTTCAAAAGCCGCTTTGGTGAGACTTCCCCCATATAATACGGCTAGGGCGTTCATACTCTAAAAATATCGGCATTTGACGGGGAAACGTGAGACTCTTCCGGGGCGGGATACATGCAGAGGAGCAGAGGAATGGCGAAGTAATCCCGAAGCTGCTATGATTTACATTGTTTTTATAGATCGCCGCCAAAGTCCGGACGGCGCTCGCGTTTTTTCTGGCTGCGGAGGCGTTTTGCCCGGAGCCGGTTTTCCCTGCCGGACCGGGACGGAGCGGTAGGCCGGCGGCGTTTGGGAAGACGGGCGGCGGCGATGATAAGGGCTTCAAGCCGCGCAAAAGCCCGCTCCCGGTTGGCCAGTTGAGACCGTTCCTCGCAGGCGGTAAGGACGATTTCGCCCCCGCCGGTAAGACGGCCCGCCAGAACCTCCCGCAGGCGCTCCTGTTCCGCCCCGGTAAGCCCCGGCAGACCGTCAAGACAGACGCGCAGGGTAACCTTGGTATTGACCTTGTTCACGTTCTGCCCTCCGGGACCGCCGGACCGGGAACAAGTAATTTTCGCGGCCTCCCGAACAGAGAGGCGGACCAGCGCTTCGTTCATTGGCCAACCCTTCCTGGCAACGATACAACCACCAGACGTTCAGCCTACCGCGTTTTGTAGTTCCGACACCTTATCGGTCTTTTCCCAGGGGAATTCCTGCCGGCCAAAATGGCCATAGGCGGCGGTTTTCCGGTAAATCGGGCGGCGTAGATCCAGGGCGGTGATGATCCCCGCCGGGGTCAGATCAAAAACTTTGGTAACCGCTTCCGACAGCCGGACTTCCGAGGCCGCGGCGGTCCCGAAGGTATCTACCATGACCGAAACCGGAAACGGCACCCCAATGGCGTAGGCAAGTTCCACCTCACAGCGTTCCGCAAGTTGCGCGGCGACGATGTTCTTGGCGACATACCGGGCCATGTAGGCGGCGGACCGGTCTACCTTGGTGGGATCTTTGCCGGAAAAAGCGCCGCCCCCGTGCCGGCCCATGCCGCCGTAGGTATCTACAATGATTTTCCGTCCGGTAAGCCCCGTATCCCCAAAGGGGCCCCCCACCACAAACCGCCCCGTGGGATTGATGAAGTATTTGGTCGTATCATCCAGCAACCCTGTAGGATCCAGGATGGGTTTGATAATTTGAGTAATCACCGTATTTCTGATTTCGTCATAGGAAACGCCGTCGTCATGCTGCTGGGATACAACTACCGCCTCTATACGCAGCGGTTTACGGCCTTCATATTCTACCGTAACCTGACTTTTGGCGTCGGGCCTGAGCCAGGTGATCGCCTTTTCTTTCCGCAGTTCTGACGCTTTGATTAGAATCTTATGGGCCAGCATGATAGGCAGGGGCATGAGCTCCGGCGTTTCATTACAGGCGAAGCCGAACATCATCCCCTGGTCTCCCGCGCCCTGCCGGCCCTTGAATTCCTCCAGCCCCGTCCCGGAAACTCCCTGACTAATATCCGGCGACTGACTGTGAATCATGTCCAGTACCGCCATGGACTGGCAATCCAGGCCATAGGCGGGATCGGTGTACCCTACCTCGCGAGCCACATCCCGAACCACCCCCTGGAAATCCACGAAAGTTTGGGTGGTTATTTCCCCTCCGACGAGTACCATAGCGGTGGAGGCAAAGGTCTCGCAGGCAACCCTGCTTGCGGGGTCGTCTTTCAGACACGCGTCCAAAATAGCATCAGAAATCTGATCGCACAACTTATCGGGATGACCCTCCCCTACGGATTCGGAAGTAAAGAAATAATGACGGTGTTCCATATCTTAGCTCCTTTCAAATAACAACTGCCAAATGACAGATATACAATCTCAATATACTACAAACGTATTCATTTTTCTTCAATATATATCTAGCAGTCTGTTGCACTTGCAGGGTAAAAAATCGCCAGATCGACGATTTTGGGAAGTTTCAAGCGGGAAGCGCACCAGGCTACTAGCACCATGTGTCATTTAAAACCACGCAAATAATCCAAAGTGTGTTATACTGAAGTCATCTTGACCAGACGAGGTGACATCACTATGAGAGGAAAACACATCAAAATCGAACTCAGTGAGGAAGCGCGGAACGGACTTGAAAAGTTCACCAGAACGGGAAAACACAGCGTTAAGCTGGTAAAACGAGCAAAAATAATACTCGAACTTGATGAAGCGGGGGGGCGCAAACCGTTAACCCAAGCAAAGATTGCAGAAAAAATCGGGGTAAACCGCAGAACGGTAAATGATGTGAAAAAAGCGTTCCTTGCAGCGGACAGCGTCGCGGTATTTTTACAGCGGAAAAAGCGCCAGACGCCGCCCGTGCAGCCAAAGATAACCGGTGAGGTAGAAGCACACATTATCGCTCTGGCCTGCGGTCCCGTGCCGGAAGGCTGCGCACAATGGCGTGTCCGGTTGCGGGCTGACAAGAGCGTGGAACTGAACTATATCGACTCTATCTCGTTTAAGTCTGTTCAGCGGCTTTTAAAAAAACACAACTTAAACCCCATCTGAAGGCGTATTGGTGCATCCCGCCCGAGCAGAACGCCGCATTTGTCGC
>JAIRSS010000186.1 GCA_031255315.1 Spirochaetaceae bacterium | reverse complement strand
TAGATACAACACCGTATCACTAAGATGAAAAGCCGCGGAATAGGTTTTCCGCGGCGCCGCGTTTTCAGTTGTTCTTCTTGTGTTTTGTGGGTCCCGGAAAGATGTTCTTCTCGTATTTTGTGGGCCCCGTAAAATAGTTTGTTTCTTTAAGCCACGATTCCGGGTAATCTACCTTTGTCATTACCGGCTTACTGGGATCGCTCGTGTCCAGAACCTCGCCCTGGTTGTAATGGACGACCAATTGCTCAAACAGTCTTTTCCAGTTGGCGTGTACCGTAAGGGCATGACGGTTAAGGGCCTCGCTAAATTTTTTAAGCGCCTCCTCGGGATCCCTCAACGCAATCTCGGCGAGGCCGACTCGTAGTTTGGCGACCAAATCAAAACCGGACCGTTCGTTTTCGCGCTGAGCCCGGTTTATGTCCTTTATCATGTAGCAGTATTTTATGTTCGCGTACTCGGCAACTAAATTATAAATCTGCCACGCGTTGCCGTCCATATTGAACGCCGCGGCGTTGTAGGATTCATACATGGAAGGAATGGGGCCAACCGCCAGGGGCACAAAGACCGACTCGGCGGGCGCGTCCAGGGCGATCCATGATACAGTGTTAATGGGATAGGGCAGATCGGAACGCGCCTGGTTTACAAAGGTAACGTTGGTATAGTACATGCCGATAGGGCGTTCCCACGCGCCGGCAAGTTTGACGTCGGGATCTCCCACATCGCCGGAGGGGTCCCGGGGGCCAAGGTAGCGGTTGGGATTGCCCCAGGGACCGGCGGCCATTCCTTTTGTAAGGTCAAACTCGGTGTCTGCGTAATGGTCGCGGTGCAGGGCAATAACATCGGACAGGGTGATCTTTTTATCCGGCTTCACCGAGAAAGGATACGCCCGGGTAAGTCCCTCCTTATCCTTATCAACAGCCGGCGCCCAGGGATCCAATTTGCGGGACGGCGCCATAAGCGAAAGGCCCCGCCATACCCGCCTGAGGGAGTAGTACGGGTGGCTGTACTCCCCTTTGCTCACCGTTGGAAGCCAGTCCATGAAATCCGGATTATGACTGGAAGGGGTGAACCAGCCCCACTCCTTGGCGACATCGAAAAGATGATCGCTGTACATCAGGGTTTTATTCCGCTCGCCCGGGTCAATGTCACGGATGCGGAACTCGTTGGCGCCGATAAAAAATTCGTCGTCCGGCACACGCTGGGCAACCCAGAGGCCGCCGACCGGGCCCCTATAGTCCATCTTTACCGGCGCCATTTCGATAACCCATGCTTCCTTGGGGTCCCCTACCGGCAGCGTCTCGCCGGTGCCCCAGTAGCCGTATTCGTCGATGAGGAAGCCGATGAGTTTAACCGCGTCCCGCGCGGTCTTGCAGTTTTCCAGCGCCACCCGGGAAAGTTCGGAAGCGTAAAATATGCGCGTGTCGAGAACCGGTTTGAAAGAGGCTTTTGCGCCGTTCGTACATTCGCCGAACATCAGGCCCCATTCGTTGGAAATACCATAACTGCCATCCAGATAGGCATAGGTAGTATCCCTGCCTGTTTCGCCCAAAACCTCAAAAATTTTCTTGTACGGCACGGACCCTATTGGGATGGTACGGGGAAAATCCTCATGCCGGTAGGCTTTAGGGCCGTCGTCTTTTTGAATTCGCGGGCGAAGCCAGGTGTTGTATTCAGGCATCTCTCCCAGCGCGTCTGCGGTGGGATAGACCGCCCGGTCCCCGTCCGCGTTGATCGGGACACGCGGCACATAGACTATGCTCGAATCATTTTCGATATGGCCGTCATCAGAATGGCTGATCATAACACTGCCGTCGGCGCTCGCGTCCTTACCAACAATTGTCGTCGTACACATTTGAATAATTCCTCCTCAAAATAGGGTCTCTCCGCTACAGAATTTCTATAGTTGACCATAGAATATACTATGTTCAGGGATTTGTAAAGATTGAAACAGCGGCAGTCTCTGGCGCGGCCCCGTACTCTGCCCGCCCGCACGGTATCCCGGCGGGCGGCGGGCGTTTGGATGTTCCCGCAATGCCGCTGTCCGCGGGCCGTTACTGATAAATAATTACATAAGGCCGCGGGCTGAGGGTAACTACGTCCGCCGGACTCATGAGGGGATTATCCCAGCCTGCGCCGGGAATGTCAAAATTGTAAAAAAGTTTAAAGCCTTTAATCGGCATATTACGCGCCTGGGCGTTATACGCATAGGACTGCCGTTTAACGGAGGGAGTCCCAAAGCCGTCGGCGCAGTGAACAAGCTGAACGCCCTCATAATTGGTTTTTACGTTTTCGCGTTCGCTGATCATCCGCCAGTTAAACTGGTGGATCACCAGGAGCCGTTCTCCCTGGATGTTCTGCTGCCGGATGTAGTCCGACATGACGCGCTGCACCTCGTTGACTTCATCGGCGGTAACCACGCCGATTTCCTTCATAGGTTTGAGGGTCCGCCATTCAGGATCAAGAGCAAGATGCACATTGGGATACTGGAGATAGGGGAGCAGCTTTCCGATGGCGTCCTCCGGACTGTACCGGCCTATCTGGTGATCAATAATCACCAAAATATCCTTTTCCAGGGCGTACTGGATGTACTGTTGGAGTATTTCTTCCGGGATTACGCCTATTTCCCCTTCGGGCCATACCGTTCCATAAATTATATAAAAGGCTTTCTGAACCCCGCGCTCTCCGTTTATCGCGTTATATTCATCCGCCAGGGCGCTGAGTTTAGCGTCCAGTTCTTCTATCGGATACCTGCCGAGTATACCCATCCGCGTCGAAAGGGGATGCCCGTAAAAAGCCAGAATATCGGTATTCAATAAAATCGAATTGACTCCGCTTTCGGACGAAATTTTTTGCATCATTTCCGACTGGGCGGGAACCCAGTACGGACTTGCCGCTTCTTTCGCCTCGACGTTGGCGAGATGCTCAACGAAATAAACGAATGGAAAAAGATGTCTCCCTATCCGCACGCTCTGCGCCGCCGGAGCCGTAAGGGGGAAGGGTAAATTTTGTGCATTCCCCCCTTCCGGAAGCGTCATAAAAAAAAGCACGATGCAAAACAGTACCGGCGCCCGCTCACCTAATGGAGTTCTACAACACATTATCTTATATCGGAAAGAAAACGCAGCTTTATAACGGGATTCGGCGGGGAGATCCTATCAGGGAGGCGGCGCGCCCTGGTTAAAATAATCAGGATAACATTTCCAGTTCGTCCTCTACCTCGCCAAGCCGCTTGGTAAGGGAGGCTATGGTCCGTTCAAGGCGGCGCTTTTCCTTTTCCAGCCGAGCGCGCCGCTCCTCCTCGTCAGGAGGTTCGGACGGAACGGCACGGCAGCCGCCCCGGACCGCGATTTTTACGGAGTCCGGACTTTTTCCCGTGATAAGGGCCTGTTCCGCCGCTATACGCGCGTTATTGTTTTTGATGCTTGTCAGGAACCGCATATTATCGGAGCCTACCTGGGGGTTAAGGTTGTATTGGTACATCTTGATAGCGGTAGAAGCGGCAAGGCGGGGTATACAGAGTACCCGGTCAACATAATCCTCGAACCGGGCGCCTATAGCGGCGCACAGTTCGTGGGCGCGCAGCAGGTGCATCCCCAAGTCTTTCACGAGGCTGCCGTTTTCCCGGAGGTATTGGCCGCGTATCGTTTCGGTCAGTTCCGCCAGTTCCGGAGAATCGGCGAATACATTTTTGTAAACCTTCAGCGTTTCCGCCTTTTCCAAGAGGCCGTGCAGTATGGCCCAGAATTCCGCCGTATGGGACCGGACCGAAAGCTTGCCGCCCCGGGAACACGCGTGAAGATGATGAGCGTATTCATGAATTGCCGTGTAGATGAGGAGGTTGTCGCCGCTAAAGTTCCGGTTGTGTATGATGATCTCCCGTGTTTCCGGCTTGTAGAGGCCGTTGACCTTTCCGCTCTTTTTCCCCGAAAAGATCACCTGAAAATCCAGAGGAGCGTCTTCTATCGAAAGCAACGCTTCCTTCACCTGATCTTGATTCATGGGATCAGTCTACTCCCAGTCCGCCAATCGTTTCCATAGCCAGGGCCGCCGCCGCAACACAGGCGGTTTCGGTTCTCAAGGCCCGTTTTCCCAGGGAAAGGCGGAGGAAGCCCGCCGCTTCCAGGAGGAGCCGCTCCCGGTCCGACCAGCCCCGCTCCGGGCCGACGGCTGCCACCAGGGGCCGCCCTTTTGCCGCAAACGCGGTGAAAGTTCCCTGGGGCCGCAGGTTGTCCGCCGCTATGAGCGCCGGACTCCGGTGTTTCCCTCCCTCCGTTTCCCAGGGCCGTTCCTCAAGCCACGACTGGACATCCGGGAACACCCGCAGAACGGGAAGGCGGGTATCCCTGCCCTGGACGGCCCCCTCAATCAGCGCCGCCCGCGCTCCCCCGTCATCCAGAAGCCGGGTATCCCGGTAGCTCTTTTCCCCGGTATCCGTACCCAGAAGGTCCACCGCTTCCAGGCCCATGTTGGAAAGGTCCCGAAGAAGCCGCCTGAGCTGGATAGGCCGGGGAAACCCTACGGCCATTCGTACAGGAAGGCGGGGGGGCGGATCTTCGGACAAATCCAAGGTATAGCGCAAGACGCCGCCGGCCTCTATAGATTCGATACGGCCGCTCCCTAACCGTCCGCCCAGGACTCCCGCGTCAAAGTGGTCGCCCGCTTTTTTATGGAGAACTTTAAGGAGGTGTATCGTTCGTTTGTCCCGTTTCGGAAGAGGCGCGCCCGCTTCGTGAGGCTCAAACAGGATAATGTTCATTCAGCCTGGTCCCCGTCATGTATACTGTACCGTGCAGACTCCCAAAAGAGCCCCGTTTTAATCGGGATTTTTTTGCGTGAACATGCAAAAAATTCACAAGCGCACCAGGCTGCCGGCATCGCCGCCGCCCGCGCGCTCCCCGCATTCGCCGTGAACCCACTGGGCGGATACGCCCCATAGGGCGGCCCACAGAACCTCTCGTACTTTCTCACTTCTTCCAGTATCCACTTCATCACCGCGGCGCTCAAGCCCCTCCTGAATTCCGTTGGGCGCCGCGCGCCCCGTAATGACACAGACTGCATTGAGGCGCAGGGCAACACTTTACGTGTGTATGTATATTATTCCGCTTGGGCGGAATACATAAAGACGCCGTTGGCGTTTAAAAACAACCGCGGTTATGCGATACAAAACGGCTGAAACAGCGGGAACTGTTTTGGCGCGAGGGGCCTGCCCCCTGTCCGGGGTGCTTCGGCGCTTGCCATTTCCCATCATTTGGACCATAATAAGGCACTTACACGAGCGGAGGAATGATGCGGATAGTGTCCTGGAATGTAAACGGAATCAGGGCGGTTGAGAAGCGCGGATTTGTCCGGTGGGTACGGGACGAATCGCCGGATGTTCTCTGCATACAGGAGACGAAGGCCTCCCCGGATCAGCTTTCCCCGGACCTGATTCAACCGGTAGACAATACCGGGAAGCCTTATTTTTCTTACTGGGCCAGCGCCCAAAAAAAAGGGTATTCCGGAACGGCTGTCTACAGTAAAACCAAACCGGCGGAGGTTGCTCCTCTGGGGATAGCGGCCTTTGATGACGAGGGGCGGACGCTTCTCGCGGATTACGGGGATTTCATCCTTATTTGCGCTTATTTTCCCAATTCCCAGGATGCGGGCGCCCGGCTTGGCTATAAACTGGACTTTTGCGCCGCTATGCTGGAACGCTGCAACCGTTTGACCGCCCAGGGCCGGCATGTGGTCCTCTGCGGGGATTACAACATCGCCCATACGCCTATAGACCTGGCCCGGCCCAAGGAAAACGAGGGAAACGCCGGCTATCTTCCTGAAGAGCGGGCCTGGATGGACGCCTTTACCGACGCGGGGTATATCGACACGTTCCGGTATTTCCGGCCCGGCGAAGGGGGCCATTACAGTTGGTGGTCCTATCGCGCCGGCGCCCGGAAACGGAACGTCGGGTGGAGAATCGACTATCTCTGCGTAGACGCCGCTTTTATACGCCGGGTGCGGAGCGCGAGCATCCGGCCCGATGTGCAGGGCTCGGATCACTGCCCGGTACAAATTGAATTAGACGAAGCGCGCGAACCCGGAGAAGGGCCGGCGCAGGGGATTGCCTGACAATGAAGATAAAATACAACGCCCCCACAACGCTTACCTTTACGTTTTTTTGCGCCGCCGTACTGCTCCTGAACCAGACCATACTCCGCGGCCTTACCCAGACCTGGTTCATGGTCCCTGGGCGGGGAGGGTTTCACGCAGGAAGCCTCAGAAGCTGGATAACCCTCTTTACCCATGTGGCGGGCCACGCGGACATTAATCATTTTCTCGCCAACTTTTCCTTTATTCTGCTTATCGGCCCCATTCTGGAGGAAAACTACGGCTCACAAGTCCTCTTCCTGATGATCGCCGTTACCGCGCTGGTTACCGGGGCGCTGAATGTCTTCCTGTTTTCCAGTTCCCTGCTGGGGGCTTCCGGGGTGGTCTTTATGATGATCCTTCTGGCCTCATTTACCAACTTCAATAAAGGGGAGATACCCCTCACGTTCATTCTGATTCTGGCGCTCTATATCGGGAGGGAACTTTTCAATTCCCTGAGGGCCGATGCTATTTCCGAATTTGCCCATATCGCGGGAGGCTTCTGCGGCAGTCTTTTTGGCTTCTTTCATCCGGTAAAAAAGTAAGCGGCTGCGGTCATGTTGAAAACCCTGGGGAGAATGGGTAAAATAGAGCAATGAACAAAGAATTTCTTCCATATGATACGGTGAGGAACAACGCTCTCAAGCTGGCGCATCGTATTTACTCTGACGGGTTTATACCTGATGTGATCTATGTGTCCCTCCGGGGCGGCGCGTATCTGGGAAACGTGATTAGCGAGTATTTCAAAGTGGTCCGGAAGGGAGGCCGCCCGGTGTATTATGCGGCGGCAGTGGCTCGTTCCTATACGGGAATTCGGGAGGCCGAAGAGATCAAGGTGGAAGGCTGGACGTATGATCCGGCGCATCTGCGCGTGGGGGATAAGGTGCTTTTGGTAGACGACATCTTTGATTCAGGCCGTACCATCAATCATCTTACCGGGATCATCCTGGAAAAAGGTATTCCCCGGGAGGATATTAAGGTGGCGGTTCATGATTACAAATACATCCGCGATCAGCCGGAACAGCTCCCCATTCAGCCGGATTATTGGTGCAGGAAACGTGAACTATCGTTAAAAGACGAGGACCAGTGGATTCACTACATGAGCCATGAACTGGTGGGATTAACCGCCGAAGAATTGGAAACGTACTACTATACGCAGGATCCGGCTCTGCGGGCCGTTCTTGATGTGTTGAAATAGGGACAGAGTATGACATACCGGTCATTTTCCAAAGCGGTGCGATTGATCCTAGTGGGAAGTTTTCTCGCCTTCTCTGGTGCGGATTTTTTGGACGCTCAAGATCAGACTGGTATTTTGACCAATGCCCGTGACGGAGTTTTTAATACGGAACAGCGGTTTTGGTTCTCCGTACCCGATGGGGAATGGCTGCGCATCCTTCAGGACGGACGCGAAGCCTTTCGGGGGCCGAGTCCCGGCGCCCTCATCCTGGGGGTTCCCCAGGGGGCCGAGCGGGATTACGAGATTGTGGTCGAGCGTATTTCCGTCCCTCCGGGGGAACGGACCTACGAAAGGCGGACCTTTCATGTTACGGTGGACCTAAAACCGCCGGATCCCCCAATCCTGACCCTGGTAAGCGCCGTTAACGGGTTATCTTCTTTAGCGGCAAAAACAGACGGGGGAAGCCGGGTATCCGCCCTGCTGGATGTCAGAAACACGCCCCGGTATGTTGCCGATATTACCGCTATGGAGCCGATCCCTTCCGTCTCGTATGCGGCGGTGGCGTGGGCGGCGGACCGGGCGGGGAATTACTCGGACCCCGTGCCGGTGTATCTGGAATATCCCGAACTTCAACTATTAAATCCGGTTCCGGGGACGTGGGCAAATCCCCAGCGTCTGGTCCTCTACGGTACGGAAAACAAAGAGGTTTTCTGGACCGATGACGGGGGCGATCCCTTTGGTCCGGGCAGACGGCAGTATACCGGGCCGGTTTTGGTTGACAAAACCGGGGAGATACGCCTTCGCCTGGGCATACGGTATGCCGACGGCCGCGTCCGTGAGGAAACGGTTTCGTATACCGTCTTGTCCGCTTCGGGAGCGAGGGTTTCCCCTGGTTTCTATACCGAACTCCGCGCCCGCGAGGAGGCGCCTGTTCGGACGGAGGTTTCCCTGGCCGTACCCGAGGGCTGTACCTGGTCCATAGGCGGCGTCTCCCAGAACCCTGGAGGAACCGCCGCCGTTTTACGGCCGGAATCTCTGATAAAACGGGCTGTCCCCTTCCATGTTTCAGGCGGTACGGGGACCTACCGGTTTATGTTCGTTCTGGACGGGACCCGGGAAGCGGAGGCGGATCCCTTTGTTCCTGACCGGACGCGGCGGGAAAAACCTCTGGGCGTCCGGTCCCTGCCGGTAATCTCCGTTTCGGGGGCGGTATATGCCAACATCGGAGAACCCCGGCTTATCTCCGCCGGGGCAAGCCGGGTCATCGTGTGGCCGCGGAACATCCGTGTACGCTACCAGCTTGAAAGCAACGCCGCCTGGGTGGAGGGAGGTCCTCCGGTCCCGGTTCATCCGGCGGGGGAAATCTTCCGTTGGATGGTCGACCGGGGAGAAGAGGAAATAGGCCCTTTTTACCTCAGGATAGAGCCGGTCAACTTCACCGCCGAGCGGGAAGATGTATATTCCCAGGGCCGGTTTGTCTACCGTTACCTTACCCAGGAGCAGGGGGTTCTTCCGGGAACCCGCACCGGGGAAACTCAGACATGGTACGCCGGATCGGATCTGCTGAATTATACCGCCGAGATCGCTTCTATAAGAACGCTTGATGTATGTGACGGAGAGGATATAGAGTGGCGGTTTATTACTCAGGAAGGGATAGTTCGGGGGAATTGGCGCAGGGACCGGCTGGGTCCGGCGCCGCCGGTCCTCATTGCCCCGGCGGAAGGCGCGTGGGTGAGGGGGCCGGTTACACTTTCTCTGGCCCGGGGCGCCGGGAACGAAGACGCCGATACTTCTTCTTATATAACAGCCCGGATACAATACCGTGCGGGGTGGTCTGAGGACCTAAGCGGGGAGGATTCCCTGACCCTCTTCGGGATGGAAAACGACATCGCGGAAGTTCAGATTGAGGCGTACCGGATGGATGCATCGGAGAACCGAAGCCGTCCGGTAATCCGCACGTTTGTGATTGATCCATCCACCATTTATGTTTCGTTCAGGAGCCTTGAAACCGGAGTTCCGTCCAACGCGGAACCGGGCGGCCGGGAAAATCCCTACCGGTATTTGGACGACGCCTTGGACCAGGCCCGGCGTGAACAGCGCCGCCTCATCTGTCTTGCCGGTTTTACGCTGATACGCCGGAATGTGGAGATTGCCGGGGATATCGAGATAGACGGTTCCTTTGATGAAAACTGGGAGAGGCCGGGGACCAAGTCGTATATCGAAATCTCTCAAGGGGTAACGCTTCGGGTGCGGGGGAGGCTGAATCTCCGGGACGCCGTCCTGGAACGGATGAACGGCATGGACAGCTTCTTGCAGGTACAATCCGGCGGCGTTCTGACTCTGGATGATTCGGCGGTTTCCCACATGGGTTCCTTTTTAACGCTGGAGAATGGCAGTACGTGCCATATTCAGTACTCCAGCCTCCTTTCTCTGATTCCAGAAAGCGGCTATGTCCTCCCCAATGACGCAAGGACTCGGCGCAACCCGGTGGTAACGGGTTCGGCGGCTTCCCTTCGCATCAGAAACAGCCGCTGGGAATTTGAGGGCTCCTACGGCGTCTTTGGCTCCTTTCGCTACGGGAGTTTTCAGGCGGAACTTTGTAATTTCCGTATGGCCGTCCAGTCAACGGGAACGGCGTTTGTCTTTTTGGGGACCACGGTCGACTTGACGGATCTTACGCTGACGGTACAGGCTCAGGATTACGCTTCCGCCCTGGAACTTAGCCAGTCCCGTCTTAGAATGACCGGCGGCGGTATCGGGGTTTCCGCCCGGGACGGCGTGGCGGTCTTCGCCGAAAACACCGACGCCGTATATTCCCGGGCCGCCATCGCGGTGAACTCCTCTTTTGTGGCCCGGGCTATGGAAATCCGGGACCGGTTCCCCCAGGTAAACGAATGCGCCTTTAGTTTCACCGGGGCCGCCCGCCGCTCGGAAGTATTTTCCGTATCCCGGACCGGAGACGCCCGAACAGGGTCCCTGGTTCCCGAAGCCGGCTCGGTACAGGCGAATAGTTTCCAGGGCTTTACTCATATTCTAGGAAACGAGTACCCTATGGACAATCTTCCGAACTTTAACCGCGCTTTCGCCCCCCCGGGGCGCTTAAACGTCCGCCGATGATTTGCGGTCTTGACGAAGCAGGCCGGGGGCCGCTGGCCGGTCCGGTCTGCGCCGCCGCCGTGATCCTTCCGGCGGACTTTCCCCGGGACATCCTGGCGGACTCGAAAAAGCTCACCCCCGCTCAACGGGAGACCGCTGAACAGATCATCTATCAAAAGGCTCTGGCCTGGGGTATCGGCTGGGCTTCCGTTGCTGAAATTGATGAGATCAACATCCTCCAAGCCAGCCTCCGTGCCATGCGCCGGGCTTTCCTGGATTTGCGCCCCGCCGGAGCGGACGGCCCCGGTCTTCCCCCGGACCTGACGCCTGATGAAGCCGTAGCGGACGGCCTCTACACTCCGGATATTGCCGTTCCCTGCCGCGCCCTGGTGAAGGCGGACAGCCTTGTTCCCGAAGTGATGGCCGCCTCTATCCTCGCTAAAACCGCACGGGACCGTGAGATGGTGCGCTGTTCCCGGCTTTATCCCGAATATGGCTACGATAAACACAAGGGCTATCCTACCAAAGCCCACCGGGAAGCCATTGCCCGGTACGGGCCGTCGCCCATACAGAGAATGAGTTTTCGGGTTAGACCAGAAGGACGCCGGCAGGCTGATTAGACGAAAAAGCAGGAACGAGGTCCACAGATTAATCGGATTATACCGCGGATTTTCGTATCATACGTAGTCATAATCTGTAAAAATCAGCGTAATCTGTGGACCGTTTTGTCATGTATTTACGGGGCTTATTTCGGCCTGCCGTTCCGTTTCACCACCACCCGCCGGGCGGATTTGTCGCGGCTTCCGCCTTCCCGCCCGGCGGGGCCGGATTTTCCTTTTCCCCCGCCGGACGGATTTTTTGTCCGGGCGTTCAGTCTGGCTTTGGGGCCGGATGAGCCGAAGTCTCCGCCGGAACTCTTTTTGTACTCCCCGCCGCTTTTCCCCGGCCTCACGCCGCCCCGATCCGCTTCCCCGCCGTCCCGCCGCCGAATCCCGCGTTCATCCCCGGTTTTGCCTTTTCCCCGCCGTTTCTCCCGGTCCGCTTTTTCCAGGACCCGCAGGGATTCGTCAAACCCTTTCAGAAAATCCGTCAGATCCTCCGCAAAGAGGACCACCGATTGACGGTCGAACCCGCCGGTATCCCGATTTTTGCTTTCCACGATGTTCAGGTAAAGGTCCCCCATACGGTTTTCCTTTACATTAAAAAAGTAGGTCCGGTTTTCCAACGATACTTTGGTAGAAAATACTTCGCCCCGTATACCCATATTTAGCGTCCTCCGTCCGCTTCAGCAACCATGCGGCGCTGCCATTCAATAAGTTCCCGTTCCAGCCGTTTGTCCGATCCTTCGGCGTCGGCCATAACCCGGAATACCGGTTCCGTGCCGGAACCCCGCATCCAGATACAGGCGGTTTCAGCGCCCGCCGTGTTGACGAATATGATACGCAAGCCGCCCCGTCCCGCTTCCCCAAACCGGGAGATCCCCAATTTTTCTTCCGTTCCCTGGTAGGCGGCGGCTGTCCAGCCGGTTATGCTGTACCGGGTTTTAAGATATTCTTTCCGTTCTTCCCATTCCCGCAGAAATACTTCCTGGTAGCGGTCTTTGAGAAGCGCGTGATCCGCCGTGTTGATTGTAAGAAGGGCTTCCGGTGTATACGAACCGGTGGTAACGAAGGGGGGAAGCGTAGCGATGATGTCCGACAGGGTAAAGTCCGGGCGGTACGCCCCGGCCTGGCCCGAAAGGCCGCACCAGAGTTCGAAAAGCCCCGGACGGTTCCCAAGGCTCCGCACGGTGAGGAGTTTGATCAGCGCCGCCGCCGTGTTTATGGGATCCCGCACGGCTGAGGGATGGGTGATGTTGCCCCCCGCCGAGCCTTCCCCGAGGATACGCACGGCGCAGCCCCGTTCCCGAAGCTTCCGGGCCAGGCTTACCACATTGGCTTCCCCTACTTCGGCGCGGAACACCGGAACGTCAAAGGCGCGGGCTATACGGTCTATCCGCATGGACGTAGGATCATTCACCGCGACAGCGGTTTTTTGCAGAGCCTTTCCCTTGGCGTCGAAGGAGAGTTCCCTGGTCCACACCAACTGGGCCAGTTCCGATACGCAGGCCAGAGCGAAAACTTCCTGGGCTTCCAGGGTTCTCGCCCGGCCCCCGCCGTCGTCCCAGATGACCAGATTGCCCCGGTCGCCATCGCAGTCGGGGACATAGCCCAGAACAAAGGCGGGATCCTCCCGGTGAACTTCCTCAAGAAAAACCCGGCAGGGTTCCAGAGATTCCCCCTCCGGCACGATGCGATGGGCTATGTTTCCCGGGCCGTCGTTTATAGCCCGGTACGACGCCCCCAAGCCGCTCAGAAACTCCCGGTCTATGGACACGGTCCTGGCCGATCCGTTGAGGTCCGCGACAACGCCCAGGGGGCGCTCCTTCAGGCCGGCGGTTACGACGGCAAAAAGTTCCGCCTGGCGCGCCGGTTCCGCCGCGCCGGATACCACTTCCCGGGTAAAGCGGAGGTACGCCGCCAGCGCCGCAGCTTTGATCCGGGGCGCGTCCGAGTAAACCCGGGCCAGCGCCGCCGTATCCGTCCGGCTCACCAGGGCTGTTGCCCGGCTTATCCGGCCCGGGGCGGCCATAAACGAATTGAACCCGTCGATGAGAAAAGCCGTTTCAGAACCCGGCAAGACGCCGCCGTCGGTACGGCCGAATTTAAGGCCGTTATAGCCGATGGGGTTGTGGCTTGCGGAGATAAATACAAAACCCGAAGCCGGGAAACCCGCGCCCGCATCCGCGTCCGCGGCGGCCCGCGCAAAGGCCATGATCTCCGGGGCGGCGGTAATAAAGGCGCAGCCCACAGCGCAGCCTTCGCCCATGAATACTCTGGTCATCACGTCGGCAATGGCGGGTCCGGTGGGCCGGGTATCCATTCCGATGATTACCGCCGGGGCGGCGGCGCCGGACGTTCTTTTCAGGTAGTCCGCGAAGACTTTGGCCGCAGCCGCGGCAATAACCGCGTGGGCGGCGGAGATCTCCGGCGTCCGGGTTTCTTCCCCGCCGCCTGCGGCAAACACCCCCCGCCAGCCGGACGCCGAAAGGATCATCCCCTTTAGCGCGCGGTCAAGCAGGGCGTCGTTCAAACCGGGGCCGTCAATTTGTAATGGTATTTTTACCGGGTCGCCAATGACAAGTTCCGTTCCGGGATACCGTATCACGGACATAGCGCACGCTCCTTCACCTTCGATTATCTCCTTTCATCTGAGGTTGTTCCAAAACTTCAGTTTTGGAACAGCCTCAGTTACCCATTTTCGCCGTCTTCACAACTAGAAACCTATGGGTGGATAGAATACTGGATTTGCCGGAATGTTGCTATAGCGCCAGTCCTTGTACGGCGGGCCGTGCTTTCGAAAAACAAGCACCGGATTATACGGCAGTATATCCGGATTCCGTTAGAAACGGTAGATTGATTCCGTATCATCGGTATCAATATAGGTGATAGTAACGGACCCGCGTTTTTTATCCGGCAGGGATACCGTCCGGATTGCCTCCACAGGAGTGTGGCCGACAATCTGGTTGTATCCGGCCACAGGCTCTTTTTCCAGAGAAGGCGGCCTGATCCATATCGGGCTTTGAGTGATGTCGTCCCCGAAAGGGTTGCTGCCGTTAAAGGTTATGACAGCGCGATCCTCCGCAAACGCCGTATTAATATCTTCAACAGCACTATATCCGGCTGCCTTCATCTGATTCATAAACCACGCTGAAACCCCGGCGTGCGAAATAATGCAATTATCCTCCGTGACGTACACGATTTTTAGAAGATCGATGTTTTGTTCCAGAATCTGATAAATTTCGTAATCATATTTGCGCTGGTAGCCCGAATACTGCTGGCGGGGAATCTTTCCCAAGTAGTGATAATCATGGTTTCCCAGACAGAGCTTTATCCGCCGATCCGCTCTGGCCCATTCACAGATTTCCCTGAAGTTACGGTATTGCTGTATAAACGTCAGGTCGAAGCTGTCAAAATAGTCTCCCGTAAAATAGAATTCCGTAAAATCCTCTTTGACGTAGTGTTGCCAAAAATCCCGTCCGTGAACATCGCCTATGGCTAGCCTCATACTCTTCCTCTCACGAATGATAGCTGCGGATGATACTGTATGCTAATAATTTCGTAACTATTCAGTCGGGGGCTTAACGCCCCCTGTAAAAAGCCTTTTTAAGGCTTTTTACAGCATATCCGGTTAAACGAGGGGGTTTGTACCCCATCCTTTGCGGCAAAATGCCGCAACTACCCCCTCATGGCCTTTTTTGTCTGATGTTGGCTGAATAGTTACATAATTTCAAAACAAATTGAAGTTTTTTGCAAGCCGCCTGTCACATTGGCGTTGTACAAAAACGCAGGAGACGAGTTATCGACTGAGGACTGGTGAGTTGTCGTCCGTGCAAACGGACTGGTATACGAATGAGCAATATGCTGGCGATGGGATGGTTGCGAGTTGGCCGGGGGAGCGGGCTTGTGAGTGAGTGAAGGCGTGGGGGCTGAGGAGTGGGTAATAAGGGTAAAGTATGAAGGATGGGGGGCCGGCGATAAGGCGGGGAGTGAGTTTTACGAGGTGGCTGGCGAGTTGTACGGGAAGTCGTTACTGAAAATTGCTGGCCGGGCGGAGAGGTATTAAATCAATGTGCAATAAATCCGATACTTAATTACAAGTGTTGGTAAAACGTGTTTTTTTTCGTGAAAACTTGAAGGTGGCGCTTCTCGCGGCGCTGATGTTGTGCGGCCCTCGTCTGTCCGTCCTTTTTCCTCTCGACCTGCCACCGCGCGAAATTGCGGACGATTCGGAACTCCGCGCAAGGCTCTTTGATACATGGTTCATCGAAACACCCGCCCGTGTGCTGGCAAGAGCCGGACGCATCGAGACGTTGCCGAGCGGCGTGAGGATAGAGGTGCGGACGGAACGGGCGCGGGGCGAATTCGGCATAGTCCTGGCACGGGAACGGAACGGCGCTTTTCCGGGCTGGGTACAGGGCTCGTGGGTGATAACCCGCAGCGTTGAATACGGCAGTCTGCTCCGCATACGCTTCTTCCCGCGCAGCGACCCGTATACCTACATCCAGTTCCGACCGTTGGACAACGGGCGCAGCCTTTTGGACGC
>JAIRSS010000177.1 GCA_031255315.1 Spirochaetaceae bacterium | reverse complement strand
GAAAGAATGAGCCATTCCATAACGAGCTGTTGCTGCTGTTCTTCATCGGAATCAATCGCCGCCGCCAGGGTAAGCAGAAGATCGTGAAGCAGGCTGGAGAACCCCTTTTCCTTCAGCGTCATAATCGTATGGATGCGCTTTGCTTCTTCAAACTCGAGGAGGAACTGGGGATGTTTATCCGGAAGCATATCCGCCATTTGCTGAATATACGGAAAGAGGTTCATCAGATTCATGGTGAAGAGAGCGGACAGTATCTCCCAGATCGCGTCATGAAGGTTCATTTCCTCGGTCATCTTGCCGGCGCGCATCAGCGCAAGAATCGCCTGGAGATAACCTTCAGCGGAAGCCTTGTCATCCATCTTTACGAGCAGGAACGCATGGACATATAAGGGGATATATTCGTTTTCCCCAACCGCCTCCAAAGCCTCCCGGCATACCCGCCGGGCTTCGTCTTTTTCCTCCGCGTAAATCAGGCAATGAATCAAATCAGACCAGCACTCCACGTTGCTTTCGTCGATTTTGAGCGCCCGCCGGTATTGCGTCAACGCCTTCTTGTGCCAGCCGCGCTGCCGGTAGGCGTCGGCAAGATGCATGGCGTACTCCTGGTTGTCCGGTTCCTGGCGGTACAGGGACTCCCACACTTCTACGGCTTTGCCGCTCTTGCCTTCCGCGTTTAAGGACCAGGCGTATTTTTCCTTAACCGTGGTTAACGCGGGTGAGCGTTTTAGAATCTTCCGGTACAAGTCCGACGCTTCGGCGTGTAAGCCTAACTGATTGGCCCGTTGAGCCTCGCGGAAAACAACCGCAACGACTTCCGGCATAGCGCCGATCTCATCGTATTCGGCGCGCTTCTCTTCGTCGGAAAGCGTCTCGTAGGCGGCCCGCAGCGCTTTGAACTCTTCGGGGAACCGTTCCGGCGGGTATTTCCGCACCTGGTTGAAATATCCGCGCTTTATCTGCGCCTTATCCGCTGTTTTTTCTATGCCCAGTAGATCATAAAGGCTTTTCATAGGATTCCCCCCATCCCCAAAATACCCCAAAACCATTTCCGTTTGGGGGAAAGTTCCGCCAAACCTTCCGCCGCAAGACGGCTGCCGCGATCTTTGCCCAGGGCTTGGGCGAAACAATCCGCCGCCTTTGCGGGGTTCCCGGCCAGCGCCCAAAGACAGCCTTGGGCGTTCAAAATACGCGCGCTTTGTTGCGGAACAGACCGGGCGGCCTGGGCCGCTTTCCGCCATTTTTTCTTCGCCGCGAGAAGCCGGACCTGTTCAAGGCTGTCTTGTTCAAATTCAATACCCTTCTCCGAATCTTCCGGGAGCCCTGCCATACCGCCGGGTTCTCCCAACTCGCGGAGGCAAAGCTGGAGCAGGTGCGCCGCGTCCCGGTGTTCAGGGTCCAGCATGACGGCATACCGGGCGCAGATCGCGGCGCCGCTCAAATCCCGCCGCGCCGCCGCTGACAAGGCCAGCCGGTAATACCGGCGCCCAAACCCCCGCAGGAGGCTAGGGGAACCGCTTTCAGGCGTCGTCATTTCATGGATTCCAAAAGCATCCGCAATTCTTCCCGCAGATATTCCGCCTGATCCTCTTCATCAAGAAGCAGCGCTTCCTTTATCTGCCGGACCAGGATCGCAAGATCGCCGTCTTCATCCTCTCCGGCGGCAATCAGCTTTTCCGCCTTGCGTATCGCGGGCCGGAAGCGCTTTGCCCCTTCCGCTTTTTCCCATTGGGTTACATCAATCGACGGCTTCGGCTTTACGCCGGTGGTGCTGATTTCCGCGGAAACCTTTTGGCCGGTGGACACCACGGCGGCTTTTACCTGGAGTATGCCGTTCACATCATAGGCAAAGGTTACTTCTATGGGCTCCCGTTTGCCTCTGCGCGCCGGAGGAATCCCCGTAAGTCTGACCTCCCCCAGGAACTCGTTGTTTTCGGGATCGGAGGAGTCGCCCTGGTACGCCTTAATACGCACGGTGGTCTGGAAATCATCCACCGGATAATAAATCTTTGACTTTTCAGTAGGAATCGTGGTGTTCCGGGGGATAATAGGATCGGCCAGCAGCCGGACATCGAAGCTGCTTTCATGAAGCACCTCAATTCCCAGCGTATAGGGACACACATCGGTCAAAACCAGATCCGAGGCAGTAACGCTGCCGTCAAGAAGGCCCGCTTGAATGGCGGCGCCCCGGGCGACCGTCAAGTCCGGGTCCAGCAGGGAATGGGCGGATGCGGACAGGCTGTCTTCCACCAGTTTTCTAACGCAGGGTATACGGGTGGAACCTCCCACCAAAAGAACAATGTCCAAATCCCCGGTGGAAAGACCGGAATCTGAAAGGGCGGCCATCATCGGCTCCCGGGTGGACGCGACCGTTTCCTCAACCCACCGCTCAAAGTCCGCCCTGGTTACGGTTTTCTCCAGGGAAACCGGTTTCCCGTCTTTTGCGGTGGTCAGGAAGGGCAGGGATACCCGGTAGAAGTCCTGGGCGCTCAGGGCGATCTTGCAGTCTTCGGCGGCTCTTTTGAGACGCATCACAGCCCGTTCATCGCCGGCGGGGTCCGCTAAATGCCGCATGATGATTTCGTCAAAGTCCTTGCCCCCCAGACGGTTGTTGCCCCGGCTGGCCTTTACGTCGAGGACCCCTTCAAACAATTCGAGTACCGTAACGTCCAGCGTACCGCCGCCTAAATCATAGACCAGCACGTTCTTACATTCCTTTAGGTTGGCAAGGCCGTAGTCAAGCGCCGCCGCGGTGGGCTCGTTGATGATCCGCTCTACCGTAAGACCCGCAAGCTCTCCGGCCCGGGTCGTCGCCCGGCGCTGTACGTCCGTAAAATAGGCCGGCACGGTGATGACCGCCCGGTCTATCTTCTCTTCAAGGTACGTTTCCGCGCAGTTCACCAGGTAGCGCAAGAGTATGGCTTGCAGGTCTTCAGGAGAATACTCCTTCCCGTGGGCGCGTAAAATCTCCCCGCCGCCGGTAAGCCGCTTAACTTCCATAAAGGTACATTCAGGACGGGTAAAGAGATATTCAGCGGCCTCTTCGCCTACGAGGTGCGTCCCGTCCTCCCGAATATGCACTACCGACGGGGTGATAAGTTTCCCCGCCGTATTAGGGATCAGTTTTGGAACGCCGTCAACAATACAGGCTAGTTCCGATGTGGATGTCCCCAGATCAATTCCAACGATTCGGCTCATTTTCTCTATCCTCCATCTCCACGCTCATAGTTCCCCGCAGGGTATCTATATCTTCTCTCCCTATATTCTCCGGCGCGGAAGGCGCGGGTCCCGTACTCACCACCACAACCGCCTTGCGCAGCACCCTGCCCAGATACCGGTATCCGCTTTGAAGCACCCGCGCCACCGACTCACGGGGAAACTCCGAGGCGGCGGCGGACTGAACGGTATGCAGCGCCGGATCCAGGGGCTGGCCGGCTTCTCCCAGCCGGGTGATCCCGCAGCTTTCCAGGAGGCGCTGCGAATCCCGCCACAACAGGAGGCCCTGGCGCGCCAGTTCTTCGCTGCCGCTTTGCCCGGCGTACACGCAGAAATGCTCCAGCAGTCCGCTTAACCCAAGCGCCGTCTCCAGCAACTGCTGCGCCCGGTTCCTTTCGGCGTTCAATATGCCCTGTAATTCCCTGGTATCCGCGTCTTTTACCAGGTCATAAATTTCTTCCACCTGTAACGAAACATCAGCCTGCTTTTTATTTACAGCCTCTAATACCGCCCTGTTTTCGGCTAAAACCTCCGCCAGTTCAGATAGGGGCAGCGGTTCGGATTCCCCGGCCAAGAGCTTTTCCAATTCCGCTTCAAAATCCACCATACACGTCTCCCCAAGTTTTTTTATCATACCCTAATAGAGCGGTAAAGAAAATCCCTGGCAGCCTTGCCGCCATGAGGCGTGGGACGAGTAAGACCTTACCCCATCTGATAGACATAAAAATAAGCGTGGAATAAAAAAGATAAAGAGCAAAAAAAGGGAAAGAACAACAGAGAAGGGCGGCGTAATTACTTCAGGGAGTTCAAGGCCGAAGCGGAGGCATTATTCGCAGCGTAAACACCGATGCCCTGGTTAAATTCATATACCGCTTTTCTAATACAGCCCGGACGGGTATACTAGACGGTATGAGCATACAAGACCTGACCGCCATATCCCGGTACTATGGCGCGAATCCCGATTACGTCATCGCCGGGGGCGGCAACACATCGTTTAAGGACGAGACTACCTTATACATCAAAGGCTCAGGATCGTCCCTGGCGGAGGCGGAACCGGAGCGTTTTGTCCGCATGGACCGCGGGCTCTTGCGCGAGATATGGAAAAAGACCTATCCCGCCGATCCCGCCGAACGGGAAAAAGCGGCGCTGGCGGATATGATGGCGGCCCGTATGGCCGGGGAGGAGCAAAAGCGTCCCAGCGTGGAAACCCTGCTCCATGATATCCTGCCGTTCGCGTTTGTCGTGCATACCCATCCGGCCCTGGTCAACGGCCTGACCTGTTCCCAGGATGGGGAACAGGCGGCGGCGGAACTTTTCGGCGGCGACAGTATCTGGATTCCTTCGACCAATCCAGGATACGTTCTTTCCCGGCAGGTTAAAGAGGCCCAGGACGAGTATATCCGGCGGCGGGGCCGGCCCGCGGCGCTTGTCTTCCTGCAAAACCACGGGGTCTTTGTGGGGGCCGATACAACCGCGGGCGTTCAGGAACAGTACCGGCGCGTCATGGAAACGGTAAAAACCCGTATACGGAGGGAGCCTGATTTTTCCGGGGAGGTTACCGCGTACGGCTGTTCCGCTGCGGCGGGCCGGGTTCTGGGGAATCTGGCGGGCGGCAAGGCCGTACGGTTTCTGCGCAACAGCGAGATCGCCGCCCTGGTCAAGGACCGGCGGTCCTTCGTCCCGGTCTCCGCGCCCTTCAGCCCGGACCACATCGTGTACGCCGGGAGTAATCCTCTTTTTGTGGACGCTGACGGCGCGGGGGACGCCGGCGCGGAAACAATCCCGGGGCGGATTGGGGCGGCCTGGAATCAGATGGTTGAAAAAACCGGACGGGAACCAAAGATCGCGGCGGTGCAGGGGCTGGGGGTCTTCGGCATCGGCGGATCGGATAAAGCGGCTGGTCTGGCGCTGGAACTGTTTACCGACGCGGTAAAGGTGGCGGTCTATACGGAAGCGTTTGGAGGAGCGCGGTTTATGCCCCCGGATCAGATTGATTTCATTAATAATTGGGAAGTGGAACGCTACCGTTCCAAAATTGCGGGGATTAACCCCTAGCAGCCTGTTACACTTGTGGATTTTTGCATCTACAGTAAGAGTTTGTCCCAAAACCGTGCGCGCGGCGCACAGTCAATTAGTTTTGGGACAGGATCCAGTAACGCAAAAATCCCGATTAACCGGCGTACTGCGGACCTTCGGTCCGACGGAGTTTACAAGGTAAAAAATTGCCTGTTCGGCGATTTTTAGGGGGGTTTAAGCGCGAAGCGCGACACACTCCTAGCTTATTTATATGGAGGAGCGTATGAAGCCATACGGGAACACGGAAGCTGTCGAGGCGGCTTACGAACTGGCAAAGGAAGCCTACGGTAAATTGGGTATTAACACGGATGAGGCCGTTAAAGCCGCTGTGGAAATCCCCATTTCCGTGCAGTGCTGGCAGGGGGACGACGTTACCGGCTTTGAGGGGGCCGATGGGATTTCAGGCGGCGGCATCCTCGCTACCGGCAACTATCCGGGCCGGGCGAGGAACGGCGATGAACTGCGGGCGGACGCGGAATTCGCTTTTTCCCTCATTCCAGGGAAAAAACGGTTCAGCCTCCACATGTTCTACGCCGAAACCGGCGGCGGGAAGGTTGGCCGGGACGAACTGGAACCGGAGCATTTCAAGACCTGGATGGCCTGGTCAAAAAAGGAGAAGATTCCGCTGGACTTCAATCCCTCGTTCTTCTCTCACCCCCTGGCTGACAGCGGCTATACCCTGGCAAGCGCCGACCCCGAAATACGCCGGTTCTGGATACGCCACGCTATTGCGTCCCGGAAAATCGCCGCGGCGTTCGGCGCGAACCAGGGATCCCCCGCGGTGAACAACATCTGGATTCCCGACGGCTCCAAGGACCTGCCGGCGGACCGCCTGTCGCCCCGGCGCCGGCTTAAAGAAGCGCTGGACGAAATACTGGATGTCCCCCAGGACCCCAAAACGCTTACCGACGCGGTGGAATCCAAGCTGTTTGGTATCGGGAGCGAGTCCTATGTCGTAGGATCCCATGATTTCTACCTTGCGTATGCGGCAACGAAAAAGATCAACCTCTGCCTGGACATGGGGCATTTTCATCCCACCGAAAACATCGCGGACAAGATTTCCGCAGCGCTGCTCTTTGTGCCGGGCCTACTCATCCACTTCAGCCGGGGCGTCCGCTGGGACTCGGACCACGTACCGCTCTTCTCCGATGAACTGCGGGAAGTGTGCCGGGAAATCATCAGGCGGAAAGCCGGGGATCGGGTGGATTTTGCCCTGGACTTCTTTGACGCTTCGATCAACCGGATAGCCGCCTGGACCATAGGCGCCCGCAGCCTCCGTAAAGCCTTGCTGGAAGCCCTGCTGGAACCTTCCGGTCTGCTCCTGGATGCGGAAAAAGCCGGTAAACTTCACGAGCGCCTCGGCCTTTTGGAGGAGTTCAAGACCCTGCCGTTCCCGGCGGTTTGGGACAAACTCTGCCTGGATGCGTCCGTTCCGGTGGGAACTGACTGGCTCGGCAAGACGGCGGATTACGAGGAGCGGGT
>JAIRSS010000155.1 GCA_031255315.1 Spirochaetaceae bacterium | reverse complement strand
TTTTTTCCGGGGAATTTGACAGAGCACCCATACCTTGTAGAATTCCCGGTTTGTACGGCTGCGGTAATATTCGGTATAGCAGGCGGCTTCTTTTACACCGGAAACCACCGCGTCAATATAACTTGTCAGTTTTTCGTCATAGGTAATACGTTCTGTTATCGTTTTCCCTAAATCTTCGATCGCGACCGAGCGTTCCGAAGTTTCTTCTTTAACAAGATTGCCATAAAAGGCCGCGGCCTGGCTGACGCCGTTTTTAAGCGCGGCGCTCCGGGCTTCGGCTTCGGCGGCGGCTTCCCCCATGCCGGTAAAATAAATGAACTCCCCGCTTTCAGGCGTTTTATAAACCCATTCCGGTTTCTCAGGCGGTTCCGCCCTGACCATCTCAAGGGAGGGGGGAAGAACTGTCTGCTCCGCCGCGTTTGGCGCTGCTTCCGCCCGCGGTCCCGCACAGAGCGGAGCGGCCAATACGCCGGTATATACAACAACCGGCAGGGCAAAAATAAAACCGCGTTTTTTTGATTTTTTTACCGGCATGGCGCTTATTCCCCACCAGCGCGGCTGTTCGTAATTTCCCGTGCAGTTGCCAACGTCCAGACCCCGCCCGTATCGGGATCCGTCCATGTTTCAAGAACGTAAAATCCTGTAACGATCCCCGCCGCCCGGGTGAATGAGGAATCGTCCATTGTTTCGTTATGGACTATTTGGCTGGCGGCGGCCGCGTAAAAATAATTTTGTACCAGCGCAAAAACCGCGTTCTCGTATGAAGCGGTAACGGCGTTTTTATATGAAAGGCGGGGCCCCGCAAATCCAACGGCTGCGGGACGCCCGTCAACAGCGGCGGGCTGATTTTCTATCCACCCGGGTTTTTTTGTACGATTTGTACGGTCTGCGGGTGAACGGATATGGTCCGGGCTGATCGAATCCCCGTCCTCATATCCGGCCCGGACAAACAGCAGGCCGTCTTCCTCGAATATATCCGCTTCAGGATTAAATTCCAGGGCGTCAATATATTTTTCATAGTCCTCGTCATAGATAAGCGTCCCCGCGCTGTCAGTTTGAGTACCCTGAAACTGCCGGTTGTACGTTTCATCAAATTGAATAACCGCTTCAACGGAATGATAAAACGAAAGACGGCGCGCCGCGTCTTTCAGCGCCGCCGAAACCGCCGCGCTTCGGGACACATAATGCCCGCCTGAAACGCCGAAGAAAATCAGCCCGTCCTGAAACCGGCCCGAATCCCCGAAACCACTGCCCGGAACAGGCGGTCCGGCGCCCGGCGGCGAATTCGCGCAGGCCAGAAACACCGGAATCAGGAAAAACAAAAATCGCTTCGGCATTTTTTTGACGGCCCGTTATTCTTCGCCGCCGCTCTCTACCAGGGTAGGCGTTCTCTTGTTCGCGAGCGCCCTGTCCAGCGCCTGAAGCGCGGCGTTTGCGCTTATTTCCGCTTTCTTCGCCGCGGTTTCGGCCATGGATTTGACCGAATCTCTGACCGCCGATACTGAATAGGATGTCAGCACGTAATATTTGCCGTCGTTGCCGTCCCCGCGCTTTACCACCTTCGCCCCGCTCAAAACATGGGCCGTCAATTGGCGGCTAATATCCTGGAAAAATTCCTGCCCGGTTTCAACATCGTCGTTTCCCGCCTGCAGCTGATAATCAATTTGCATACCCTCTACAATGGTAGTAAGCTGGTATGAAATATCCAAGCGCGCCCGGTTGGCGGCCAGTTTCCAGCCCCGCGATTCGTTTGCCGATACCGCGCTGCCCATTCCGTAGATCAGCTCTTCATCTTCCGGCGGATTAATCACCCAATCGGGACGCTCCGGCGCCGCCTGTTGGCTCGCCGCCGGCGCCGAAGCGCACCCGGCAATCATCAGTACCATGGCTGCGGCGGTAACTACGGCGGCCGTCTTGCAGATCGCTTTTTTCATAAAAAACTCCTCATTCATTGTTTGTACATGGCCGACGCCATGAGGCGGCCTTAATACCTCGCAAATAGGACTATAGGCCGATTAAATTACATAATATAATCCTATAATCTTAATGTCAATCCTTCAATCGGACTTTTCGCTTATTATGCTGTACGTAATGGGATTTAAGGAAAATTTGAAATCTGAATTAGCGTATTCGGGTATGCTCGTAAAAGAGCTTGCCGTTAAATCCGGAGTGAACAAGTATAGTATTGACAACTATCTAAACGCGAGAGGTCAAACTCCTTCCGCGGAAGCGGCGGTTAAAATCGCCCGCGTCCTGGGCGTATCCGTAGAGTATCTGGTAACCGGCGAAGAAAAAAGAACGGTGGAACCGAGAATGAGCAGCGAAACCCGGACTATAGTCCGGCTCATTGAGCAGCTTACCGAAACGGACCGCCGCTTTGTGCTGGATTTTGTTAAATGGATAAAAAATCGTGAAAACCACGACGTATAAAAAAGGGAAAAAGCGGGGCGGGCCCTCGCGAGGGCGGGGTGAATCGCCGCGCGAAGCAAACCAGAGAAAGGAGCATCTTGCCTGGAGTGCCGCCGCCCGGCGTGTGCGGACAGGTGACGGTGTACCGCTGGTACGACAACGCCCGGTTCTCCCCTCCCCCTTCGGCCTCAAACCCGCGGTTCAGGATATTTTCGCGGAAAACGCTTCGTCCGCGCAAATCCCCGCCCTTGAATAGCCCCGGCGCTATGGGGTAATCTGTCGAAAGGAAACAGGTATGCCCAAAATCGAAGTAAACGAAGAAGTTTTTTATGCTCTGGCGGGAATAAACCGCGCCTTTGGAAACCCGGCGGAGAACAGGGAAACCATGCGGGCGTCTCTTGAGGAACTCTTAAGCTACGCCAAGGCGGAATTGGACGCGGAGTCCGGTTCGGATCAGCCGTCCGCCCCGGCGGATCGGACGCTTAAAATCGAGCTGAACGATACGAACCGCCCCGACCTCTGGGCTACAGCCGGCTGCGCCCGGCAAATCCGGCTCGTTACCGGCGGGATGAGGCCGGAGTACCCCTTTTTCTCATCTCCCGGCGACGCCAGGCCGTCAAAATGGAAGGTGATGGTGGAACCTTCCGTTGCGCAGGTGCGCCCCTATCTGGCGGGCTTTATTGCCGCCGGGAAAATCGTTACCGACGCCTCCTTGCGGGACATGATCCAGACCCAGGAGAAACTTGCCTGGAATTTTGGCCGGAAACGCCGGACGATTTCTATGGGTATTTACCGTACCTCCATCATTAAATGGCCCATCATCTATAAAGCGGTGGATCCCGATACGGTTTCCTTTGTGCCGCTCCAGTGGGATACGCCGCTTACCCTGCGGGAGATCCTCAGGCAGCACCCCAAAGGAAAGGAATACGCCTTTATTCAGGAGCATGAGCCGCTGCACCCCCTCCTTGTGGACAGCGCGGGGGGGATCCTCTCCTATCCGCCCATCATCAATTCGGCGGATATAGGGGCGGTGCAGGTTGGAGACGCCGATCTCTTTGTGGAGCTTACCGGGACAGATCAGATCAGCGTAACCCTGGCCGCTTCTATCGTGGCCTGTGATTTGGCGGATCAGGGCTTCATCATAGAGCCTGTGGAGGCGTCCTATGGCTGGGACACCTCCTTTGGCCGTACCGTTACAACCCCGTATTATTTCCAGGAACCGGTATTCTGTTCCCTGTCCCGTATTGAGAAGTTTGTGGGAGAAAAACTCAGCGCGGACGAATGCCTGGCGGCCCTGGAACGGATGGGGTGTAAGGCCGAGAAAGCCCTGTCGTGTGAAAAGGGCCGGCAGGAGGGCAATCCCGCGCAGGTCCCGGAGGAAGGCGTCAGGGTTTACCCCCCGGAATACCGGAATGACTTTCTCCACGCGGCGGATGTTATGGAAGATGTGGTCATTGGCCGGGGGCTTCATACCTTCACGCCTGAACGCCCTCGGGATTTTACCATAGGCCGGCTTACTCCCATTACCCTGTTCAGCCGCAGGGTCAAAGAACTGCTGGTGGGGATGGGGTATCAGGAGATGATCTACAATTATCTGGGTTCCCGTAAGGACCTGGTGGAAAACATGCGGGGCGATGGTTCCCGTATCGTCAGGATTGCCAATCCCATGACCGAGAACTACGAGTATGTGCGGGACAGCATCCTGGCTTCTCTATTGATGAGTGAAGCCGCGTCGGGCCACGCGGTTTATCCCCACCGCGTCTTTGAGATAGGGAAGGTGGCGTACCGGAACGACGCGGAAAATTACGGCGTCAGCACCCGCCACTATGCGGGCTTCCTCCAGGCGGACAAAGACGCCAACTTTAACATTGCCGCAACCCAGCTTCAAACCCTGTTCTACTATCTTTCGCGGGAATATGCCGTAGCGGAGTCGGGGGACAGCCGGTTCATTCCCGGACGGGCGGCGGCCATTCTGTACCAGGGCAAGCCCGTGGGCGTCTTTGGGGAGGTTCATCCCGAAGCTCTGGAAAACTGGAGGATAACCGTTCCCTGTATTGCCGCTGAACTCGATTTGGACGCATTAGAACCCGGGCAAGCATAAACCGCCCGAGGGTTCTTACGCGGGTCCTGATTCTTTTCGGATTTATGAGTTGAAGGCTGTTCCGGCTGTATCTGCCGTTTTGCCAGCCCGAATAAGGGCTTTGCGCAGCATCGTTCCTGCGGAACGCGGCCAGGGCTGGCAAAATGGGGTTGGAGTGAGCCGTGGGAAGGAGCGCGGTGACTGACTTAGGCGAACGGAACCCTGAGCCGTTTTAGCGGCGCAACGTAAACAGTCCTGTCATGCGGCGTTTGGAATATTTTTTCAAAATCTATATCCATTTTTTCTATGTTCCGCCACTAGTGTCCAAAATAGGAACAGATTCTACCATACGAACTCCTGCTGAACCGATGGGGTTGTCGGTAATTTTGGAGGGGGGATGGATTGAGCAGCCATTCAAAAAGATTGATCCTTTGAAACAACATCGTTTTGATAACGGAAATGAACAACCGCGGGGCAAGCCCCGCGGTATCGACAAAGTTTAGCGTCATTTGACTTTTAAAATATTTTCGATTGCCTTTACTGTCTGAGCAACAAGTTCTTTGCTCTATTTAATC
>JAIRSS010000059.1 GCA_031255315.1 Spirochaetaceae bacterium | reverse complement strand
CATCCACCACCACATAGGTAATCCGGGCCGATTTCCTTTTGAGTTTCTTTTTCCCCGGCAAGGCGAAGGCGCCGTCTTTAACCAACGCGTCTTCCACCCATTGGATGGAAAGGCGCACCGTGCCCTTGCAGACCCCGTATTCAGCCGCGATGCTGTCCACGGTCCGATATTCCCGCAGGTGTTTCAGGGTAATAATCAACTTGTCTTCGACGGTGAGTTTTGGGGGTTTACCGCCTTTTTGGTGCGGAGCATCGAATTCCCGTTGTAGGATTGAGAGCATTTTCTTAAAAGTATCGGGTTTCACGCCGTACAGCCGTTTAAAAAGGATTGCGGCGGCGTCCGCCGCCTTTTTTTCGTTTTCCATGCCCTCATTATATCATCTTCCAGGTTCTTAAACAAGTCTATTATAATAAATAAGGTACAAACTGGCTGCACGATAATTATGGACCGGATAAGTTTTTATCGGAAGAAACAGCTTGAAGAACGATGTGTGAAGGATCAAGTTACGTTACTGTTTTTTCCTTCCTATTCTCCTGATTTTAATCCGATAGAGAAAGACCGGGCAAACATAAAGCGTGCTTTACGCGATACCATTCCGCTTTGTGGTTTACTTCAGGCCGCAGTTCACGATTATTGGCGTTAGGTCTTTTTGAATAGAACGACCATACCGTTCAATTTATCCCGGGGAATAAAGCAAAAAATCAGCTTGGATTAAAGCGCTCTACATCGTACATCCGTTATACAAGTGGAGGTTCCACAAAAATGAAATACGAAGCATTATTTTTTATAGCGTTTTTTGGAATTTTTATGAAAACCAAACCAGGAAAACAGCGGCGGAGAGTATGGCGTGTGAGGCTTCTGGCAGCATGCGCCGTCGCATTCGGGAGTTGCAATGGAATTTCAGGGAATGGACGGACGGTAGAGCCGGAGGAGATGAAGACGCTGATCGTTGCCACCTGGAATGTTCAGGCTCTGTTTGACGGGGAGGAAAACGGTGCTGAATACGCGGAATATCGCATGGCGGCGGGATGGTCAGAAGAAAAGTATCAGGCGCGGCTTACATCGCTAGGAGAATCAATAGCGCGTATGGCGGAATGGGTTCCGGATGTTCTAGCCCTGCAGGAAGTGGAAAACGGATCAATCCTAAAAGGCCTCGCCGAGGGACGCTTGGCAAAGTACGGCTATACCTGGACGTTTTTCGCAACTAACCCTGGCGCTCCACTGGGGGTGGGACTTCTGAGCAGAGTGCCGCTTCTTGAGACAACGGTCCATTCCGTCACCTGTAATGGAAATACCAGCCCAAGGCCGATAGCAGAGGTACGGCTTGCGGCAGGGAAGAAGCCTATAACTTTGTTCATCTGCCACTGGAAATCCAAAGTGAATGGTGAAGACGCGACGGAAGCTGTACGCCGCGCTTCGGCCCGGGTGGTTCTGCGGAGGCTTCAGGAAATCAAGGTACAAGAGCCGGATTTACCCGTGATTATTTTAGGGGATCTCAACGAAAACCACGATGAATTTTACCGCCGGGGCGGGACGGTACTAAGCGCCCTTCTGCCTGATGATCCTCTGGCTCTGGAATTTTCACGAGATACTATGCAGGCCTGTAAAACGGAAACGCCCGCGGATTTTCTCGTTATCAGTGGACAAAAACCCCCGCAGCCGCAGTATTTTGTCCCGGAGACGATAACGCTCTATTCGCCCTGGGGAAATGAATTGGAAAAGGGGTCCTACAGTTACCAGGGTAATTGGGAGACCATTGATCATTTTTTGCTTTCAAAAAGTTTTTTCGACGGCTTGAACTGGGAATTCGATGCCTGCGAAGCGCCTCATCAGGAACCATTTATCAATGACCGGGGAATACCCCGTGCCTACAATCCTCGTACAGGAAGCGGCCTCAGCGACCATTTGCCCCTGCTGCTCAAGCTAAAACATTTAAGCGGCTCGAGCTGACAACCAGGGGGGTTACGGTAATATTCTGAAATCATTGGATCAAACACACCCTGCTAAAAAATCAGGCATGTATTCCATGCGCCGGTTTAAAACCGTCGTCTTTAGACGGTCGGCTTTTAGCGTGAATAGGGGTGAGGAAATCAGTATTTGAGAAAAACGAACAAAGCTAATTATAGAATGACTTTCAAGGGTTAAAGAAACGCTGGCGGGGGTGGTATGCATGGGAGTATGAAGATATTTCGATGAAAGGGTAGGGGAGGAGGAACAGCGGGGAAAGAATATATCAAACAGCAATTTAGAGGATGAGAAACAATATGATAAAATGACGTGAGTTCGACGGGAACAAAGTGCGCCGGTCATCCGGCCTTGACGCCGCGAAGGATGGGGCTTAACGGTACACCATGCTTCAATGCAGCCCGTGTCATTGCGGGGAGCAAACGGACTGCGAACGGCGGGCAATCCAAACGCTCATCTACTTCACTGGATTGCTCCCTTGCGTCCACGTGATGGTATTGAACATGAGTTTTCTTCCCGGCGAACTCACGTTACTTATTAGGTACTACGAACACTCGGATTTAGAACACCCTATGAGGTATTCTCGGAATTGCGCGGATCGAAGGTCCGCAGTACGCCGGATAACCAGGATTTTTGCGTTGCGGTAGGAATTACCGAAATGTGGTATAGCGGTTCCACGGGCGCTTGTTATTTGGTGAAATCCTATCCCCGTCCATCCCGGCCTTATTCCCGGATACGCCCCGCGGTAATTTCCCCGTTCACAAGAGGTTCACCGGGTCTACGTCTACCTCGAGATAGACCCGGCTGTCCTTTCCCTTTTCATAGCGGGTAAGGATGGTCCGGGCGGCCCCATGGAGGGGGCCCATGTCCGGGCCCCGGAGAAGGATCTGCCGGCGGTAGTTTTCAGCGATGACGCCGATGGGACATTCTGAGGGGCCCAGCATATCCGCGCCGGGAGGAAGAAGGGGTCGGGCGAGGAAGGCGGCGCGGTTTATGGCTTTGTCCGCCCTCAGAGCGTCCCGGGAACGGACGGTGAACCTGATGAGCCGGGAATAGGGGGGAAAGCCCAGGCCTTTCCGATAGACGAGTTCGGCGGCAAAGAAGCCCGCTACATCCAGGGCGCAGGAACGGGTAATGGCCGGGTCGCGGGGGCGCAAGGTTTGGACTATCACCGTGCCGTCCGGGAAATAGCGGCCCGCCCGCCCGGCTACTTGTACGATGAGAGAGAAGGTCCGTTCCGCCGCCCTAAAGTCCGGCAGATGGAGGCCTGTGTCGGCAAAAACCACCCCCACCAGGCGCACGCCGGGGAAGTTGAGCCCCTTGGCGACCATCTGGGTTCCCAGGAGCAGGTCTATCTCCCCGGCTTTAAAGCGGTCAAGGGTCTCTTTGAGGCTTCCCATCGCGCCCAGAGAGTCGGCGTCTATCCGGGCGATCCGCAAATCCGGGAAGGCCCGGCGGGTTTCCTCCTCGATCATCTCCGTACCAAAGCCGGTAAATCCCGCTTCCAGGGAGCCGCAGCGGGGACAGGCGCGGGGGGGCGCTGCGGAGTACCCGCAGTAATGGCAGACCGCCCGGCCCCGGTCTTTGTGGTAGGTCAGGGATACTGAACAGTGGCGGCAGGTAAGCTCGTATCCGCAGTCCCGGCAATGGTAGAAATAGGCAAAACCCCGGCGGTTGAGGAAGAGGATGGTCTGCCGTCCCAGAGCGGCGGTCTTCCGGATCTCTTCCCTGAGTTCACGGGAAAGGCAGCTGTCGGTGTGTTCCAGGCTAACGGGGATCACCTGAGGCGGACTGCCCCCGGCGAGCCGCCGGGACAGGGTCAGCCGGGTGATGCCTCCGTCGGCGATGAGTTTCCAGGCTTCCGCCGAGGGAGTCGCGGACCCCATAACGAGCCGGGCTTTTTCCCGGGCGGCCCGGTACATGGCGACCTGCCGGGCGTGATAGCGGGGGGTATTCCCGGACTTGTACGACCCGTCCTGCTCCTCGTCTATGATGATGAGTCCCAGGTTCCGCACCGGGGCGAAGACCGCGCTTCGGGGGCCTACCACGATGCGGACATCCCCCCGGCGTATACGGAGCCACTCATGCAGCCGGGCGCTGGGGGTCATCCCTGAATGAATAGTAGCCGCTCCCTGGCCAAAGCGCCGGCCTATGGCTTCTGCGGTCTGGTGGGTCAGGGAGATCTCCGGGACCAGGTAGATCACCGATTTTCCCGCCGCAAGCAGGCGTTCCGCCGCCCGGAGGAACACCTCGGTTTTTCCCGAACCGGTAATACCGTAAAGATAAAACCGGCCCGCCGCCGTTGCGTCGTCCGATGTTTCGGCGGTCAGGGCTTCTACGGCCCGGCGCTGTTCATCCGAAAGCTCCAGGGCGGTTCCCGTCATTTCTTCAATCTCATCGGGAAAGGCGGAAAACGCCGAGGCCCGTCGGCCTGAAGGGATCATGGCCGCCAGAGCTTCTCCCAAGCTGCAGAGGTAGTATCCCGATACCCAGCGGGCCAGGGCAAGGTCTTCCGCGTCAAAGACGGGTTCCTTATCCACTACCCGGCGCACCGCCTTTATATTCTGGGGGGCCATTCCTTCGGGAGGGGATTCCCGCCCGTCAATGACATACCCCAGGATTTCCCGCGCACCGAACGGAGCCATTGCCCGTTTTCCCGGCGCCGCGGCATTCCCGGCGTCTTTTCGATAGGTAAAGGTTTGGTTCACCGGGATGTCAAAGACTATGTCCAGGTATTCGGAGCCATACGGTTCGGGGGAATCGGCAGGTTCTCCTGTATCGGGCGGCGGCGGGGCGGGGGAGGGGAGGGCCACCGTCAGCCTCTCCGAGAGATTCTGAGCGCGTCGGCGTAATCCCGGTCAAGGCCGGTCAAGGTTGCACTGAGGACTTTGAGTTGTTCCCAGGCCGGACGTTTCAGCCGTTCATCAGATCGAATCAGGGCCGGGTGATACGTCGAAAAGCAAGGAATCCCGGATAGTTCCGGGGTTTTTGGGGAACAGCCCGCAGATGATTCAAGGGTGAGGATAAGCACGGGCTTGAGGAGGGCCAGTTCCCGTTTCAAAAAGGGAGCGCAGGCGGCGGCAGCCAGGGACGCCGCCTCAGGCGCGTGGGAGCTTCCGTCTTCGGGGGGCCGGCACTTTATCCGGTGAGTAAGATAGCAGTTCGCCTCACGGGAAAGGGCTATCGCGCCCAGCATACGGTCCAGCAATTCCCCCGCCGGCCCCGCGAAGGGCGTACCCGCTTCTTCGTCCTCTTTGCTCGGGGCGTCCCCAAGGATGAGGACCAGCGGGCCGCCCGCGCCGTCCCCGATTAGGGGCTTCCCCCTGACGGTATGCAGGGGACAGGCGGTACAGCGGCGTATATCCTCCTTCAGCGCTTCCAGGGAATCCGCCGGCTGGGGAGGAAGGGATACGGCGACGTTCTCTGGCGGATCTTCGGCGAAGACGTACTCCCCCCGGCTACGGGCGTACCCGTCCCGTAGATAATCTTCGGCCAGGTCCAGGGCTTTGGCCAGGACGGTTTTTTCTTCGGCAGTCATGGAACCATTCAACCCCAAGCGGGCTTAGAGTGCAATCCCCTTTTTTCCGGCGTCCCGGGCGTTCCGGGCTAATGCGGCGGTTTCTTCCGGTCCGGGCGCGTCCAAGCGGTTCCATGCCGGGTCCAGGCAGGTTCCGGGCTGGAATGATCTGAAGTACCAGGGCGCGTCGTCAACCAGGACGGCCATAGCCGGGATTTCCTCCGGCGCAAGACGCCCCTCGGGGAGGGCGAGGCTGCGGAATTCGTGAGCTATGCCGGAAGACCGGATGAGCGCGGCGCTTTTCACCAGGGCTTCTCCCGGTGCGTTCCTATTCCCCGCCGGCACAAGCTCCCCATACCGTTCGGGCGGGAGTTTCAGGTCCAGGGCCAGATAATCGGGCTGGGTTTCGTTCCGGGAAAAGAGGAGTTCCAGAACATCGGGGTGCATTCCGTTCGTATCCAGTTTTACTAGGAGACCCAGGGCTTTGATACGTCTGATGATTTCGCCCAGACTGCTGCGGGCGGTCGGCTCCCCGCCGCTGAGGACTGCTCCACCCAAAACGGAACGGCGTTTTTCGATGTGGCCCAGCGCGTCGTCCAGGGTAACAAGGCCCGCCCTCCCGGTCAGGCCGCCGGGAGCGGCGCGTTCTAAGGGAGCGGCAAGCTCTCCATTCTGGCACCAGGGACACCGCAGGGTACATCCCGGAAAAAACAGCACAGCCGCCACCTTTCCGGGATAATCAACAAGGCTGGTCTTCCGCAGGAGGACTTGTTCCCCAGGCACGGCGCGGTTACCGGTACCGGCGGCCTATTCGCCGGCGGCCAGGGCGCGGATGCTTCCCGCGTCAAAGACGCGGCCCACTTCCACGCCGTTCCCCGCAAGGAGTATCGCCGTGGGGGTGGAGAAGACTCGGCGCCGTACTGCTTCCGCCATGCCGGCTTCCGTATCGGCGTTTACCGTGTCAACGGGAATGCCGAGCCGGTTCGCCGCATCCTTGGCCCCGGGGCAGGCCGGACACGCAGGGCGCACAAACAGCAGGAGCCGTCCCTCGGCGGATAGTACCGGAGCGCGGGAGGGTTCCTCCCCGGCGGCTTTTCCGGCGGGCTTCGCCGGGAGTTCTTCTTCGGCAGGCAAGCGGAACGATTTCCGCTCCCCATATTCCTCCCGCTTTCCCTTGTTCCAGTTCCGCACAGACCGGTAGTACCCGACGATACGGCTGTATACTTCCGCGGGGGTTCCTTCCGCACGGGAAAGAGCCGCCCGCGCTGCGTTCAAATCATTTTCGATATCCTCAAGATTCCGCATGATATTTCTCCTTCAACGTAAATTTCATAAATTTTGAATCAACAGCCGCGCTCTGAAGGGCGGGGTATGTTGTTCTCTAGTACCTTGTAAACACTAGTAGTGGTTAGGCTCAGGGTTTCATACCCCGCCCCATAGTCCGCGAACCCCGCGGTTTTCCTTCACCAGTAAAGATTACCCGCCCAAGAAGAGGAACCGCCGCGTTCTACCCCGCCTGAGCCAAAGCCTCGGTGCGCTCCTGTTCCAACGCCGCTATCTTCTGTTTCAGCGCGGCCTCCGTTTCCGCTTCACAACGGGGGCAGGTGAAGTGTTCCCCCCGCAAGTAGCCGTGAACCGGGCATACTGAAAACGTCGGGGAAATAGTGAAACTGGGAATGCGGTAGGTGTGGGATATGGCCTTGACCAGATCCCGGCAGGCCCGCCAGTCTTCAATGGCTTCTCCCAGAAAAACATGGAACACCGTACCGCCCGTGTAGGCCGCCTGAAGCTCTTCCTGAAGGTCCAGGGCGTCGAATATGTCTTCGGTTTCCATAACCGGCAGTTGGGTGGAATTGGTGTAGTAGGGTTCCCCGCCGGTCCCGCCCGCCGTGATGATGCCAGGGCAGCGCCGCTTGTCATGTTTTGCCAGCCGGTAGGAGGTTGACTCTGCGGGAGTGGCCTCCAGGTTGAAAAGCTCCCCGGTCTCCTCTTGGAAATCCGCAAGTTTGTTCCGCATGAAGCGCAGCGTCGAAAGCGCAAACGCCCGGCCCGCTTGCGTGGCTATGGTCGCGCCGTCTCCCAGAAAATTGAGGAGGCACTCGTTCATCCCGACAAGGCCGATGGTGTTGAAGTGGTTGTCCAGGTTTGAAAGGTAGCGCTTCGTGTAGGGAAAAAGGCCCGCTTCCAAGAGCCGGTTCACCGCCTTCCGCTTGACGACCAGACTTTCCTTGGCCAGGTCCATCATGCGGGTAAGGCGGGCAAAGAAATCGGCCTCATCTTTAGCAAGGAAGCCGATGCGGGGAAGGTTGACGGTTACCACCCCTATGGAGCCGGTAAGCTCATCGGACCCGAAAAGGCCGCCTCCCCGCTTGCGGAGCTCCCGTTTATCCAACCGGAGGCGGCAGCACATAGACCGGACATCCGCCGGGTTCAGATCGGAATTGACGAAATTCTGGAAGTACGGCGTACCGTACCGGGACGTCATTTCAAAGAGCAGGCGGGCGTTTTCGCTCTCCCAGTTGAAATCGGCGGTTATGTTATAGGTCGGGATAGGGTACTGAAACCCCCGGCCCTCGGCGTCCCCTTCCAGCATAAGTTCGATGAAGATGCGGTTCACCCGGTCCATCTCTTCCCCGCAGTCTCCATAGGTGAAGTCCGTTTCCTCGCCCCCTACCACCGCCTTCTTATCGCGAAGGTCTGCCGGGACGGTCCAGTCTAGGGTGATGTTGGTGAACGGCGCCTGGCTTCCCCAACGGCTGGGGGTGTTCACCCCGAAGACAAAACTCTGGAGGCATTGCTTGAGTTCCCGGTCGGAAAGCCCGTCGGCCTTCACAAAGGGGGCAACATAGGTGTCGAAGGAACTGAACGCCTGCGCTCCGGCCCATTCGTTCTGGAGGCAGCCCAGAAAATTCACCGCCTGCTGCATCAGCGTGGAAAGGTGTTTGGCGGGCTTGCTGGTGATCTTGTCCCGCACCCCGCCCAGGCCCTCGGCGATAAGCTGCCGCAGGGACCACCCCGCGCAGTACCCGGAGAACATGGAAAGATCGTGGATGTGAAAGTCCGCATTCCGGTGGGCTTCCGCAATTTCCGGAGGATAGATGTTCTTGAGCCAGTAATGGGCGGTGATGCTCCCGGAATTATGGAGGATAAGCCCGCCCAGGGAATAGTTGACGTTGGCGTTTTCATTTACCCGCCAGTCGGACTGCCTGAGGTACCCGTCCATGGTTGAATCAATGTCCAGCATGAGTTTTTGCGCGTCCCGCATAGCCTCGTGTTTAGCCCGGTAGAGGATGTACGCCTTGGCAACCGCTGTTTCCGCCGCTTCGATAAGGGCGGTTTCCACCAAATCCTGAATCTCCTCGATAGCCGGGATTGAGTTGGGATGCCTCCCCGACATGAGGGCCTCAATTTTTTCCTCCGTCAGCCGCGTGATGCGTTCCGCCCGCCGGGTGAAGGGGTTTCCGCCGTCCTCCGCGCCGCCCGCAGCATGAAACGCCTTGAGCGCCGCGTTATAAATCTTGGCGCGATCATAGGGCGCCACCTCTCCCGACCGTTTAACGACGTGTCTAATCATGAGTTGTTTCCTCTCATCTTTTGAATCTCACCCACAAATTCATCCATATTTTCGAACTGGCGGTACACCGATGCGAACCGTATATAAGCGACCTTATCTAAGGTTTCCAGTTTTTTCAGCACCAAATCCCCGATGGCGGCGGCGTCTATCTCCCGAACGGCCTTCCCCTGCATGGCGGCGGCGTCCTCCACCTCGTTCACCAGCCGTTCTATGGTCATCTGGGCTACCGGGCGTTTCTCCAGCGCCCGCTGGACGCCTCGTTCAATCTTAAGCCGGTCAAAAGGCTCCCGCCGGCCGTTCTTCTTAATCACCATGAACTGCTTATCTTCGATCCGCTCATAGCTGGTAAACCGGAACCCGCAGACGGTACACTCCCGCCGCCGGCGTACAGCCTCCCCGCCGGCCATGGTCCGGGACTCAATCACCTTATCGTCAATGTTACC
>JAIRSS010000209.1 GCA_031255315.1 Spirochaetaceae bacterium | reverse complement strand
ACGGCAGGATAATGGTCGCCTTGTTGATAGAAGCCTTCATAGCGAAGGCTTCTTTTTCCCCCTGGGACCGGAAGGAATGCCAATCGCAGCATATGGCGTGAGACGGCGTTTGTTCATTTGGTGTTGAAGGCCAATCTGGGGCTGCGGATGCTTGAAGGTTACGAGCGCATAGCGAAACGGCTTGAATGCGAAAAACGGAAAGGGGGGATACGGCGCCAGATGTGCAATACCTGTTAGGTTAGTGCATATGGGACAAGACCCCAAGAAGTATATGCGGCTACCGGTTGTTAATCGCTCCATCGGGGTCACTGCTGCCCCAGCAGGGGAACAACCGGTAGTTGTTCTTCCGAACTCCTACAGTATACCAGGTAACCGCATGGGTTTATCATAACATCGCTCTATCCCCCTCCCGGATTTTTTGGCTTTTCGGGAGTAGAGCATCAGCCAGAGAAAAATTTCGGGCCCCGTTTAGCGCTTGGGGGTACGGTCCACAGGCGGTTGCCTCCCGCCATCCCGCGGACAAACCGGAGAGCGGAAGGCCGACGGGAGGTTCGCGGTTCCTCGCGGCCGCAACGCTCTGCAAACCCCCCGGCGCGGTTCTTACTCAGCGGCGATGCGGTAAATCGCTTCCACATCCCCGGACTCAAGTTTCCGGTAGTTGCCCAAAGGACCAAAACGCACGGCCCGCCGCGCCATTTCGGGGATACGGTCCACAGGAAGCGCCGCGTCCTTAAAAGAGACCGGAAGGCCGATGGACCGGAAAAAGTTTTTCATCCTGAAGACCCCTTCCAAAGCGGCCTGCTCATAGTCGTAGAAAGCGCCGTCAACCCCCCATACCTTGGCGGCGAACCGCGCAAGACGGGGGGTGTCTTCTTGTATGACATACTGCATCCATGCGGGGAAGATGATGGACAGTCCCGCGCCGTGGGCTATGTCGTACAACGCGGAAAGTTCATATTCTATGCCGTGGCTGGCCCAGTCCCCTAACCTGCCGGTATCTAAAAGGCCGTTGTGGGCCAGGCTTCCGGCCCAGAGAATCTCGGCCCGGGCGTCGTAGTCGGACGTTCCGCCGGAGAATATTTTCCGGGCATTCCGGATGACGGCCCGCATGGTCCCTTCGCAAAGTTCATCCGTCAGCTCTACATGAGGCTCCCGTGTAAAGTACCGCTCCATGACATGGGCCAGCATGTCCACCACGCCGCAGGCCGTCTGGTACGGCGGCAGGGAATACGTCAACTCAGGGTTTAGTATTGAGAAAACCGGACGTAAACATTCGGCGTTGACCGCCTGTTTCAGCAGTCCTTCTTCCTTCGTAATCACGGAGACGCGGCTGGACTCGCTGCCCGCCGCTGGTATGGTCAGTACGGCGGCTACCGGCAGCGCTTCGGCAGGCTGCCGGGAACGGGCATAGAAGTCCCAGACATCCCCGTCATACCGGGCGCCTAACGCGACAGCTTTGGCGGAATCAATCACCGATCCTCCCCCAACAGCTAAAACAAAGCCGATGTTTTCTTTTTTACAAATATCAACCCCTTCATATACCGTAGAAAGCCGGGGGTTCGGTTTTACCCCTGATAATTCCACCCATTCAACATGAGCGTTCTTCAAGCTGTCCTTCACAGTTTCAAGGAGCCCGGAAGATACCGCGTGCCCCCCGGAGTGGTGCAGTAGTACACGGGCGGCGTGTTTGGCGGTCTCCTCGCCCACGAGGGATTCAGTTCCCTTACCAAAAATAATTTTTGTCTGGTTGTAATACTGAAAGTTACGCATAATCTGCCTCCATCACTAACGGGTTCATAACTAAAACCCGGCAGCTAAAAAATTTTGCGTATTCACGCCCTTTAACTATAGCATATCCGGTTTGTTGTAACCAGGACGCCGCTGTCTGAGTCCGCGTGGGTTCGTATAAATTCAATACTTGACCACAGCGGGTCTACTGTGTTTAACTCGATCTGGCGCGGGACTGTTTCAACGCTGAAGTTTTGAACGATAGATCGTGGTTCTGAAGATTCAGATTTCGGTCGTGGCGCGCCGGACCGCGGCCCGGAGGCCCTGGAGCGTGGTCTGAACGTTCCAGCGCGCGGTCTTGATGTTTTGGACTGCGGTCTGGAAGCCCTGGAGTATGGCCTGAAAGTTGCGGAACCCGGCCTGGAATTCCCGGCTCGCGGTCTTGTTGTTCCGGACCGCGGTTTTGAAACAGCCTCTCGTCCGTAAGGGCGTCCGCCTGACAGGGTAAAATCTAATCGAATTACCATCGAGTTTTTTATGGATACAAGGCTTTCCGATACATGGGCTTCCCTCAAAGCCGCCGCCCGCGATGCGCCCCGGGAACCGGGGGTATACATCATGAGGGACGGCGAGAACCGGATCATCTATGTGGGAAAGGCGAAGACGCTCAGAAACCGGCTGAACTCCTATTTTTCAGGCGGCAAGGATGTCAAGACCGCCACGCTGATGCGGCATGTCCAGACCATCGAAACCATCATCGCCGCCAATGAATACGAAGCCCTGCTCTTGGAAAATACCCTTATCAAGCAGCACAGCCCCCGGTATAACATCAACTTGAAGGACGGCAAGACCTATCCGGTGATTCGTATTACCGCCGGGGAATTCCCCCGGGTGTTCAGAACCCGGCATATTATAGACGACGGGTCCCGGTACTTCGGCCCTTTCCCCAACATCCCCGCAGTGGACACGATGCTGGAGTTCATTGACAAGCTCTTTCCTTTGCGGAAGTGCCGCCGCCTTCCGGCGCGGCGGAAGGGCGGCTCAGGCGGCGCGGTTTCCCGCGGCAATCCGGTTCCCTGTATGTACTACCACATAGGCCGCTGCGGGGCTCCCTGCTGCGGCAAACTCAGCGTCGAGGAATACGGACGCCACGTAGCGCGGGTAGAAAAGCTCCTTGCCGGGGAAACCGAATCCCTGATCCTGGAACTTACCGAAAAGATGCATGAGGCTGCGGCGGAATTAAAATTCGAGCGGGCCGCCCAGCTCAGAAACGCCGTTAACGCTATCGAGCAGCTTTCCGGGGATGTTACCGTGGTGGACTTTGATCCTGAAGGCCGTGATTACATCGCCTGGGCCGCCGAAGGCGTCTTCGCGACCTTTACGGTTTTTTCCATGCGGGGGGGCAAGATGACCGGCCGGGAGCTGTTCCGTACCCGTTCCGCTGCCGGCGAGTCCGAATCGCTGGAGACCTTCGCCGCCTCCTACTACGCCCCGGACCGTCCACCGCCGCCGCGAATCTATGCGGCGTTGAGTACAGCCGCCGCTGAAACCGCCGGCGCCGGGATTTCCCCCCATGCTTCCCTCCTCCGCTGGTTTCGGGAACAGTTCGGCTATGAGCCGGAATTGCTTCCGCCGGACGAAAAGCATCATGAGGCGATTCTGGCTATGGCCCGGCAAAACGCAGAAGAGGATCTCCGGCGGCGGCTCAAGGAGCGGGGAGCGGGCCCCGCTCTGGACGAACTTGCCCAGGCGCTGGGGCTTAAAACCAGGCCCGAACGGATTGAAGGTTTCGATATTGCCCAACTGGACGGGAAACACCCGGTGGCTTCCCTCATCTCGTTTAAGAACGGAGTCCCTGACCGGAAGAATTACCGCAGCTTCAAGCTCCGTACCGTGGTGGGAGTGGTGGACGATTTCGCCGCCATGAGGGAAGCGGTACGCCGCCGGTATTCCCGGCTTATACGGGAAGGCGGGGAACTGCCGGATTTGGTTCTCATAGACGGCGGCATAGGCCAGGTGAACGCCGCCAGGGGAGTATTCGATGAGCTGGGCATGGACAGCGGTCTTGTGGGTCTGGCTAAACGGGACGAGGAGCTTTGGCTCCCCTACGCGGGGGAACCGGTGCGCCTTTCCAAACGCTCCGAAGCCCTCAAGGTTCTCCAGCTCGTCCGGGACGAGACCCACCGTTTCGCCACATCCCTCAACCAGCGGCTTCGTTCCAAAGATTTGACGTTCCCGGCTCTGGAGTCTGTTGAGGGTATAGGCCCTAAACGAGCCGCCGCCCTCATGAAGGCCTACGGCAGCCTTGAAGCGATAGCCGCCGCTCCTCCCCAAGCCCTAGCCGAAACCTGCCGCTTGAGCGAGGCCGCCGCCCGGGCCGTTCGGGCTGCCGCGAAGCTGGCCCTTGAGGACCGGGCCGCCGCGCAAGAACGCTTTGCCCGGGGAGCGGGACGGTCCGCCTCCAAGAAGACCGGCGAGGCCGCCGCCGGGAAAAACCTCTACGGGGGCCTCAATTCCCGCAGCGCCGAGGCCGGCGTTCTCCTGGCCGCCGAAGCCGGGGCGGAATACGACGCAGATATACCAGATTCCTAAAGCAACCGTTCACGGGTATTAGGCGTGATTTATGAAATTTTGAGTATGGACCTATACTAAGGAATTGTTGATAAATAACTTGATTATTTATTTGAGGATATAATATAGTTCCAGTCAGGGCATGTCGTTTCCCTTTTTATATTTATTTTCTCAAGATCGTCATCGCCGACCTTGA
>JAIRSS010000128.1 GCA_031255315.1 Spirochaetaceae bacterium | reverse complement strand
TTACGGGGTTTATAAACGGCGTTCTTATTCAGACGGATAGTTCTATCTGAATAAGAACGCCGCCGTTGTTTTGGGAGGGCGGCAGTTATCCCCCCATCGTCCCCCAAAGCCGGATGAGTTCGATGACCACCTTGCTGGCCGCCGTCATTTCGGGAACCGAGACCCATTCAACGCGGCTGTGGTAGTTCCGGCCTCCCGTAAAGATGTTGGGCGTGGGGATTCCCATCTCCGTAAGCCTGGAACCATCGGTGCCGCCCCGAATGGGCTTAAGGCGGAACGCTACACCGGCATTGCGGGCGGCGGTTTTCAGGATTTCCAGAACTTCCGGACGGGCCGCTATCTTTTCCCGCATGTTGTAATATTGCGGCTTCGCGGTGACCGCTGCGGAGCCTCCGGGAAATTGGGCTTCCACAGTCCGGGCAAAACTCTCCAGGGCCGCCACACGCCGTTCCGCATTCCGGCGGTCAAAGTCCCGGATGATAAGTTCCAGGGAGGCTTCCTCATGATTACCCGTGATCTCCATAAGGCAGTAATAGCCGTAATAACCATCGGTGGCTTCCGGGCTTTCGTTTCGGGGGAGCAGGGCGGCAAAGGAGGCGGCCATCAAAGCGGCGTTCACCAGGCGGCCCCGGGCCGCGCCGGGATGTATGGCCTTCCCGCTAAAACGGACTTCCGCGGCGTAAGCGTTGAAACACTCAATTTCCAGTTCCCCCAGGGGGCCGCCGTCCAGGGTATAGCAGGCGGCGGCCTTGAGGGTTTCCAGGGGGAATTCCGGAAGGCCCTTGCCGGTTTCCTCGTCCGGGGAAAAGATGATTTCCACCGGGCCGCGCTCAATTTCAGGATGAGCCAGCAGATACTCCAGGGCCGCCATAATTTCGGCAATACCCGCCTTGTCATCCGCCCCCAGAAGGGTGGTCCCGTCGGTGTGAATGACAGTCTTGCCTTTCTGAGCGGCCAGGTCCGGCTCTATGTCAGGGTCCAGCGCCAGATTGCCCGCCAGGCTGATGCGTCCGCCGTCATATTTTTCCACGATTTGCGGCTTCACATCTCCGCCGGGGGCGTCATTGGCGGTGTCCATGTGGGCAAGAAAACCCACCGCGGGGCGCCCCTCTTTGCCGGGAGAAGCGGGGAGCCGGGCAATCACATAGCAATGATCCGTTAATACCACATCAGTAAGACCCAGGCCGCAAAGTTCCTCCACCAGGAGTTTAGCCAGGTCCCATTGACCCGGTGTGGAGGGGGTAGCCGGAACATGATGATCGCTGGTGGTCTTAATGCGAACATAGCGTAAAAAACGAGAAACAACGGCCTCCGTTAGAGCCGCGTCATTGAATTGGGGAGTAAGATGTGTCATAGGGTAAGTATGAAGGGAAAAGATGTTGCGGTAAAGATACCGGGCCGTTAGGAACCTGTAAATTATAGGGGAAGTCGTTCCTTCCCCGCCATCCGGACCGGATGACAGGCGCGCTTCATTCCCACTCTTCCCCCAGACGCCGTAAACGGCCGGTGCGTTATACGAGTCCTTGCGTGATAGGAAAGACCATAATAAACTAAGCTAAGGTTTTACAAAGGCAGGAATCTACGGTGATTGCCCAGGACTTGGTTGTTGACGAGGCGAAAATTAAAAGAGTCGTACAATTAGGTATTCCTTTAACGATAACTACGTTTACTCTTCCGCGTGAGGTCGGAGCATATATAGAAAAAGTTTTGACCGTGTTCCTTAGGCAGACGAAACAGGAAGCTCTGAAAGACTACATCATCTACAGTGTACAGGAATTGGCGGTAAACGCCAAAAAAGCCAATACCAAGCGGGTTTATTTTATTGAACAGGACCTGGATCTGGACAATCCCGAACATTACAAAAAAGGGATGGTCAAATTTAAGCAGGATACGCAGAACAATTTGGGTCATTACCTTAAACTCCAAAGGGAAAAGGGCCTGTATGTTAAACTTATTTTTCAAAACAAGCGGGACGCTGTTTATCTGGAAGTACGCAATAATGCGGCGATCTCCCAACCCGAACTCGCCCGCGTCCATGACAAACTTGCCCATTCGCGGCGGTATAACAACCTGGAAGAAGCGCTTTCCCAGGTTCTGGACGATAGTGAAGGCGCCGGCCTGGGCCTGGTGATCATGCTCCTGATGCTGAAGAGGATAGGCCTGAACGAGGATAACTTCGATATTTTTGGAACCGCTACAGAAACCGTCGCCCGCATTGTTATCCCCGTTGAAAAGGCCCGGCTCGAAAGTGTGGAAACTCTGACGTCTGCAATAGTCGAGAAGGTGAATTCGATGCCGCAATTCCCGGACAATATCCGCGCCGTTCATCGCCTCATCAAGGATCCCCGGTCGGAAATGGCTGATATCGCCCGTAAAATTTCTAAGGATCCCGCCTTGACCGCCGATCTCCTGAAAATTGTAAACTCCGCCCAGTACATGGTCGTCAAACGGGTGGATAGTATCTCTGAAGCCGTAAAAATTGCCGGTATACGGGGTATTCAGAATCTTCTCTATACCTACGGGACCCAAAAATTGCTGGGGGAAGACACGTTAGAAAAGAAACAGCTTTGGGAACATTCGTATAAGACCGCCTTTTACGCCTACAATCTGGTAAAAAATTTTCACAAAGACCACAATCTCCTGGACGACGCCTATGTGTCCGGCATCCTGCACGATATGGGGAAAATCATCTTTTCGTCCGTTCATCCTGAATTGCTTGTCCAAATCAAAGATTTTTGTACCGCAAAAAATCTTCCTGTTTCGGCATTCGAAGATATGGCCGCCGGCATGAATCACGCCGAAATTGGCGCCCTGGTCGCGGAAAAATGGAACTTTCCTGAATGCCTCATCTGCGCCATCCGCTTCCACCACGATCCGCTGGCCTGTCCTTCCAAATACCGCGTTCTTGTGGAGACGGTATACCTGGCGAATATGTTCTGCGAATATGAAAAGGAAGGCGTCTCCTTTGATCAGCTCAACAGCGAAGTCCTCGGGCGCTTCGGCCTTTATACCAAAGGGCACGTTGACATCCTCCGGAAGCGTTTCGACGCGGGTTTCAAACAGGAAGGGATGTAGGCCCTTCGCTCCGACGGCAAACGCCCAAACGAACCCTGCGGCTTTCCGCCCGCCGCTGGTTGTTGACGCCTGCACAGGTAAAGTGCCGGCTGCTTTACGGGTTTTCTTGCCTTTTACCACAAAAACTGCGATATTAGTAGGTATGTGAGGCGCTCTTACGGCCTCGTTCCGATGAAACAGCGTATCCTTATAGAGGCGTTCCCAAAACAGCGCGCGTTTGCCCGTTGTTACTTGGTTTGGGACCAGCTTCGTTATTCAATCTTTAAAAAGGCGGGTATATGTCTGAACAAAGTGTAGTCCCTATTGATCAGATTCTTCCAAACAAGCTGCCTCTGGTCGCCCTCATGGGCCGGCCTATTTTTCCCGGAATATTTACGCCCATTATGATTGGGAACCCTCCGGATGTGAAGGTCATTGACGACGCGGTGGCTGGAGACGGGCTTATCGGCCTCGTGATGCTCCAGAATGAAACCGAGAATCCGGCCATTACCGATCTCTGCCGGACGGGAACGGCGGCGAAGATTGTAAAAAAGATCAACCTTCCCGCGGGAGGGGTGAACATTTTCATTTCCACCCTCAAACGGTTCCGTATCAAGAAAGCCTTGTCCGTTTCCAACCCCATAGTCGCGGCGGTGTCCTATTTGGAGGACGAGGAAGACGATACCAGCGAGGTTAAGGCCCTGACCCGGGCGCTTATCAGCGAGATGAAGCAGATTTCCGAAAACAACCCCCTCTTTTCTGAAGAGATGCGGCTCAACATGATCAATATCGATCATCCCGGAAAGATCGCCGACTTCATCGCCAGCATCCTCAACATAGACAAGGCTGAACAGCAGAAGATTTTGGAGATCCTCAATGTCCGGAAGCGGATGGAACAGGTCCTGGTCTTCATAAAGAAAGAACAGGAACTGTTGAGGATTCAGAAGCGGATTCAAAAGGAAATCAACGAAAAGATCGAAAAATCCCAGCGGGATTACTTCCTTAAAGAGGAACTCAAGGCCATAAAGACCGAATTGGGGATGACCACTGACGCGAAAAGTTCCGAATACCAGCGGCTCAAGGAAAAGCTGGACGCCTTTAAATTTGAGGGCGAGATTAAGGAAGCAGTGGACCAGGAACTGGAGAAATTCAGCCTCATGGAGCCTAATTCAAGTGAATTCATCGTTACCCGGAACTACCTGGACGTGATTGTGAACCTCCCCTGGCAGGAACCCCAGCCTGAAAATTTCGAGCTTAGGGTTGCCCGGAACATCCTGGAGGCGGATCACTACGGCCTTAAAGATGTAAAAGCCCGTATCGTGGAGTACCTTGCGGTCCGCAAGCTCAGGAAGGATACCAAGGGATCGATTATCTGCCTGGCGGGGCCTCCGGGCGTGGGGAAAACGTCGGTGGGCAGGTCCATAGCCCGCGCCCTGGGGAAGCAGTTCTTCCGTTTCTCCGTCGGGGGTATGCGGGACGAGGCCGAGATCAAGGGCCACCGGCGGACCTATATCGGCGCCCTGCCCGGCAAGATCATCCAGGGCCTCAGAATAGTCAAAACCAGGGACCCGGTCTTTACGATCGATGAAATCGACAAGAAGGGTGCCAGTTTCCACGGGGACCCGGCAAGCGCCCTGCTGGAAGTCCTGGACCCGGAGCAAAATTCGAGTTTCCGGGATCACTATCTGGATCTGCCCTTCGATATTTCCCACATCTTCTTTGTCGTTACCGCCAATACCCTGGACACGATTCCGCCTCCCCTGCTGGACCGTATGGAAATCATCCAGCTTCCGGGGTATATAGACACGGAGAAGCTGGAAATCGCTAAACGGTATCTGGTTCCCAAAAGTCTGGAAAAGAACGGCCTTAAAAAGGCGCAGGTTAAGTACACCAAAGAGTCGTTGCTCCATATCGCCAACGGTTACGCCCGGGAAGCGGGGGTTCGGAATTTCGAGAAGAACCTGGACAAGATACACCGCAAGCTGGCCAAGCAGATTGTGGAAGCTGAGGAGGAATCGGTTCCCGCCGGGGGAAAAGCCGTCTCCCCGGAGAAAGCGCCTGGAGAGCAGGCCGAACCCTCCCCGGTTCAGGTCCCGGAAACGAATGCCCCCGTGAAATTTACTATGGATAAGAAACTCATTGAGAAACATCTGGGCAAGCCTCTTTTCCCGGAAGAAGTGGTGAAGAAGGCCGACCGTCCAGGTATGTCCGTGGGTCTTGCCTGGACCAGCATGGGGGGCGATACGCTGGTTATTGAGGCTACTTCCGTGCCCGGCAAGGCGGATTTTACCCTTACCGGGAAGCTGGGGGACACCATGAAGGAAAGTGCCGCCATTGCCATGACTGTGGCCCGAAAACTTGCAGCGGAACGGTACGGCGTCTCCTCCGAGTGGTTCGAGAAGAACCATATCCACCTGCATATCCCCGAAGGGGCTACGCCCAAAGACGGCCCGTCTGCGGGGATCACTATGGCGACGGCCCTTCTCTCCCTGTTCAGGGGGCGGACCATCACGGAACGGCTGGCCATGACCGGAGAACTCAGCCTGACCGGTCAGGTTCTGCCGATAGGCGGCCTCAAAGAAAAGACTATCGCCGCCCGGCGGAACAAGGCCAAACATATTGTTATCCCCAAACAGAACATGAGGGACCTGGACGATATTCCCGATTATGTAAAGAAGGGCATCGAATTCTACCCGGTGGAGCGGTTTGATGAGGTGCTGGCTGTGGCCCTTCCTGAATAGGGACTTGGGGGTGGTCAGGAAGCTGCGCCGCCTGGCCGGAGAAGGGGAGACCCGTGTACATACACCCTAAGCTGGCGGCTTTTACCGTTGTGTTGGAAGCGTTGTTTCACGAAGCGGATGAATTTCTTGAGGATGAGTGGGGCGGCGTGTTTCCTCTGCACCCCAACCGCCCCATCCGGGGGGCCGCGTTCAATCCGGAAATGGACGGCCTCTTTGAGATCGCTCCGGACTTTACCTTGGGGATAGGATCCGAGAAAGGCCGGGGCTACCGCGTTTCTTTCCGGGCGGCCACGCTGGAACGGATTCCCCCGGAACAAACGGGCTTTCTTATGGAACAAACCGCCGCGTTTATCAAGCGGCGGCTCCCCAGCTATTTCCCCGGACGTCGGCTGGAGGTGGTTCGTGATGGAAAGGGATTTAAAATAATCGGAGATTTTTCTCTGGGAACCGCCTAGTACCTCGTAAACACTAAATGACAAAAATATATGACGACAAATTCCCCAGGTTATGCGGATTTTCACAGATTATGAACACCTTTGATACGAAAAATCTGTGTTAATCCGGTTAATCTGCGGATCGTATTCCTGCCTTTTAGCCTTTACAAAGTAACAGCAGTTTATTGCGCTTGTAGGGTAAGCGGGTTGGATTATTCAAGGGACGCAAGCCCATTCAGGGCTATCGGGTCTTCGGGCTTCAGTTCCAGGACCGTGCGAAAGAACGCGGCGGCTTCATCAGTATTCCCTTTCTTCATGGAAAGAACCCCCAGGTTGGAGATGATCTTCACGTTTTCCGGCTCTTCCCGCAGGGCGGCTTCAAGCTCTTTTCGCGCGGCGGCGTAATTCTTCTGTTCCATCAGGCAGATGGCAAGTTCGTTCCTCGTATCGCTGTTATCCCCTCCAAGTTCTATGGTTTTTCTGAAAGCCGCCGCTCCCTCTTCCCAGCGCCCCAATTT
>JAIRSS010000248.1 GCA_031255315.1 Spirochaetaceae bacterium | reverse complement strand
CAGATACGGTTCCAGGGATTCAAGGTCCGGCGCGCTTACCGCCATATCCTCGTAGGGAACGCCTTCCTCCTCATGAAGCCGCCGGATCTCCAGAACGGCGGAACGGATCTCCATCCGGGACGACGCAAACCTGAGAAGCGGGGGCGGGTCCGGCGCCTCCAGGCGGACGAGGCGTATGGTCGGTTCGTCCCTGAGTATCGCCTCGTATTCGACAAAGTCTTCGATAGCCTCGGGGAAAAAAATATAGTACCGGTGTTCCCGGTCTTTAAGCGGCGGACGTTCCCAGGACGGCTCAAAGAGGTTCCGTTTTTCCAGGAACGCGGCGTATTCCCGTTCCAGGACCATGTAGTCCCGATCTTCATCATCCCGGGTGTAGGCGGCCCCGGCTGCCTCCAGCCTGACGCCGAGCAGTTTGAGGGAGGGGAGAAGCCCCGCTATCCGGGGGACGAACACCGCGCCGTCCTCCGCGAAAGCCCGGGGAATGAGCGCCCGGAACGGCAGCCCCGCTTCCCCGCCGGTTCCGCGCCGCGCCGCTTCCACGTTCCTTTCGGCCAGGTCCCAGGCGAAAAGCTCCCGCAGCACGGCGGAAACCGGCTCCTTATTCTGCACCTCCGAGCGGATGATCCCTTCCTTAAAACGGTCCCATGCCAGGAAACGGTTCAGGGCGACTGAACGGATCCCCGTAAGGCCGCAAATTTTCTGCGCCCACTGGGAAGAGGCCGCTTCCGATGGAAATACGAACCGGCTTGATTGATTGCGCAGTTCCCCGCTGATAACGGACAAAATAGCGTTCATGACAGAGGAAGCATAACATGGACCGGGGAAAACCACAAGGGCGGCGCTTTTCCGCGGGCAGGGAGGGTGCGATATAATAAACCAATATATTATAGCGGCTGTTCCAAATCTGTTCTGGTTTTTGCCCGTTCTTCTTCGTAACGGCGCGAAAGATGGTTTCGTCCCGCGCCCGCAAACAACTCATTCGGACGGCGCTGCTTCCCGTAAAACCCGGTCAGACAAGGAAGCTTCCTGGCAGCACGGTTAGCAGGGGATCGGCGCCGAAGATACGACTTGCCGCTTCCATTTCCCGCCATAGCCCTTACCGACGCCGGCGGTAAGGGCTATGGCGGGAATCGAATGAAGATCGCTTGCGCCCTTCCTATGATTTGGCTTATAGTTTTCAGTGTGGGGGGTTTCTGTTAGTGGTTTTGCCGCCCCACATCTTTATCAAATTTCCTTCGCCGTTTCTGTCCTTTCATCGGGTTTTGGAACAGGTTCAAATTAGAAGGAATTTGAAAACGCCGGTATCGAATAACGTGTTGGCCAGCCTAACCGCAACTATAGCGTTCTTTGCCGCTTTCATGGTGGCGGCCCATGCCGTTTTTTCGATCCTAATGGCGGGTGGATTTTATGATCTTTTTATCTATTATTAAATCAGTACGCTGGAGCAAGGAGTTAAAAACGGTGGCAAAAGATGATCGGTACCAAAATAATCCGGGTGAAAATGGGGAAGTTCCGGCAGAATTAGAGGAACTCGAAGCGCTTGGGGAACCTGTATCGTTGCGTGCGGCGCAGTACGCAACGGCGCGGGGCCCTATAGCGGATTTGCCGGCGGTGGAACAAGCTCTCAATTCTGGAGAGGATATTGCGGTTTTGGCCAGGGAGATTGAATTTACCCCGCTGCCGGAAGACGAAACCGGATTCATTGGGGGGAACTTCTTGGCCCATTTGGAAATTGTTTCTCCCTTTGTTACGATGCTTGCCGCCCTGGGATCAACGGAGGTGGAGAAACTCATGGATCGTAACGCCTTCGTACTGGAAAATCAGCCTGGAGCAGGCCCCGCCGATAGACCGGCGCCAGGCCAAACAACTTCTAAAGTGGAGATTCTTGATGAGAATTACCCAATGTCTTTGGTGTACCAGCCTTTTACGCGGGGGAATGTCCCCCCTCTGGGCCTGAGCTCCGGGGAATCAATTATTGAGTCCCGAAACGGGGTCAATTACATCAACGCCTCCGCCTTTAAAGACAACAAACTATCCCTGGATAAGGAATTTCAGCGTTTGATTGATTCGGTGTTAACGTGAGCGCACAGTCAGTTAGTTTTGGAACAGCCTCAATTCATTAATGTCCGGGGATTCACGGTGATCCCATTCTTGTAAACAGTAAAATGAAGGTGCGGACCGGTACTAAGCCCGGAATTCCCCACATCCCCAATACGCTCGCCGCTTTTGACGTAAGCGCCGGTCTTGACCCGGATCACGCTCATATGGCCGTAGAGAGTCCGGTATCCAGAATGGTGGGTAATTACCACATAATTACCTGTAATATCATTGTACCCGGCAGCGCTGACCCGTCCGGACATAGCGGCCCTGATCGGCGTACCCATAGGGCTGCCTATATCAAGACCGGTATGGAACTGCCGGTTTCCTGGAGAAAAGGGGCTCGACCGGTATCCGTATGGGGAAGTGATGTAACCCCGCACCGGCCAGATAAAGAGCTCGCCGTTGATCTCCTGTAAAGCGGCCTGCTCTAATTGGGCGCCGGGTATAAAGAGGCTGGATCCAACGTTTATCTGCTCCGAAAAAAGTTCATTCACCCTTTGAATGTCTTTGGAATCGGCCTGGTATTTTTCCGCGACAGCGCCCAAAGAGTCTCCGGTTTTCACGGTATAGAGGATGCCGTCCTGATTGGGAATACGTAGGACCTGGCCTATAGAGAGCATACGGGAGTTTTTAATCCCGTTTAGAGAAATAAGGGTATCCTGATTCAGGCCGAAGTTCCTGACTATTTCCCCTATGGTGTCCCCGGAAGACACCGTATAGGCGGAATAAGAAAGCATTTGCGGCTGGGAATATTCGGCAGGCTCCGGCGCTCCTTCAAAAGGGCCGTCAACCACCTGCGGCTCCTCCGCCATAGCGCCTCCGGCATTCGCCAATACGGATGTTTCGTAATAGGAGATGCCCCCCATCCCCGCTTCAACATCAACGGAGGATTTTTGATATGCAAAAGGAATTTTAAACTGAAACGGGAAAGAAGACAAAATACCAAGCGCCTCTGCAACAGAAACAAGCGAAAAAATCAATAACAGCCGCAGAGCGGTATTTGTATAAAAATATTCCGATTTTGGCATAAAACACTCCAGAATGTTTTTATTATTCTACTATCAACCTTTGTTTCTGTCAAGTTTCGGTTGAACCGGTTTTAAAAACTGCCGCTTAACTGATAAGCGCCGTAAACCCGGCGAGAAGCCGGCGGGCTTCAGCGCAGTCTTCCCTATCCGGGACGGCTTTGAGCGGGGAAGAAAAACCCTTCCCGGCTTCGACGATAAGCGCACGGCCTCGTTTTTCAGCCTCCTCCAGAACCCCGGATGCAGCGAGCGCCTGGATGAACGCTTCCACATCTGGAACGTCTGTTCCCCCAGCCCTGGCGGCTGTAAAACATCGGGCCGTAAACGCTTCGGCTTCGGGATGGCGGTTCAGGTAAAGGAGCACGGGGAGGCTTTTTTTTCCCTCGACGATGTCATCCCCCCGTTTCTTACCCAC
>JAIRSS010000218.1 GCA_031255315.1 Spirochaetaceae bacterium | reverse complement strand
TTCCGGCCCGGCGCATACCAGTAATGGAGGAATAAAAATGAAGAATGCGTTAATTCCGGCAATGGCGGTCCTTTTGGCCCTGAACGGGTGGGCCCTCGGCGGAAAACAGGCTTCGGGGTCAAACCCCGCCGTCAACGTGGTTTCCAGGGAAGAAGGTTCGGGTACGCGGAGCGCCTTTACCGAGCTCTTTGAGGTTTTGGATGGGAACAAAGCCGACAACACCACGGTAAACGCCGAAATCACCAACAGTACGGCGGTTATGATGACCACCATTGCGGGGGACAAAAACGCCGTGGGGTACATCTCCCTGGGGTCCCTGAACGATACGGTTAAGGCCCTGCGGATAGACGGCGCTGAAGCGACGGCCGCCAATGTCGCCAATGGTTCGTATAGGATATCCCGGCCCTTCCTGATTGCGATACCCGCCGCGGTGAGCGAGCCGGCGCGGGATTTCATCAACTACATTCTGAGCAGGGACGGGCAGGATGTAATTGAAAAGAACGGGTATATCCGTATTGAGGATACCGGCCCCTTTGTCAGCAGCCGGGCCTCCGGCAAAATCGTGGCCGCCGGTTCTTCTTCGGTTACGCCGGTCATGGAGAAGCTGAAAGAAGCGTATCTGAGGATTAACAGCGGCGCGGACGTCGAGATTCAGCAGAGCGATTCGTCCACGGGCATGAACGCCGTTATAGACGGGGTGTGCGACATCGGCATGGCCTCCAGGGAAATCAAGGAGAGCGAAGTCCAAAAGGGGCTTACCGGTACGGTTATCGCTCTGGACGGTATCGCCGTCATCGTGAACCGGGAGAATCCTCTGAGCGGCTTGACCAAAGAGCAGGTACGGGCGCTGTTTACCGGGGAAACGGCGTTCTGGGGGGAGATTAGCCAATAACCCCCTGGACGGCGGGGGCCGCGCCTCCGCGCCCGCCCGGCCGTCCGCTTGAAGGCTGAATGAAGATGGAATATCGATGGAATACCGTATGAAAGAAAAGACGCTGATAAAAGAACGGATAATGCGGGGGGTGTTCCTGGGGTCCGCCTGCATCTGCATCCTGTGCGTCGCCCTTATCTGCCTCTTCCTGTTTGCCAACGGCGTCCCGGCTATGCTTAAAATCGGGCCGCTCCAGTTTTTAACCGGGACGGTTTGGAAACCGGGAAGCGGCGTCTTCGGCATCGCGCCCATGATACTGGGGAGCGTGTATGTTACGGCGGGGGCGGTCGTCTGCGGCGTACCGGGGGGAGTGCTTACCGCCGTGTTTATGGCGAAATTCTGCGGGAAGACCCTGGGGAAGATCATCGCCCCGGCGGTATCCCTGCTTGCCGGAGTCCCCTCGGTTATCTGCGGCTTTTTCGCCCTGGTCGTGCTGGTCCCCCTGAACCGGGCCGTGTTCGGCGGCAGCGGTAAAAGCCTTCTTACGGCGTCTATCCTGCTGGGAATCATGATCCTGCCGACTATCATCAGCGTTTCCGAGGCCGCCCTCCGGTCGGTCCCGGAGGCGTATTACGAAGGGGCCTTGGCGCTGGGCGCCACCCATGAACAGGCGGTTTTCTTTACGGTGCTCCCGGCGGCCAAACCGGGGATTTTGGCCGCCGTAGTCCTGGGGATAGGCCGGGCTGTGGGCGAAACGATGGCGGTCGTCATGGTGGCGGGAAACCAGGCGGTCCTGCCCGCCGCCTTCCCGGGCAGCCTGGCCCGGGGGCTGCGGACCCTTACAGCCAACATCGTGCTGGAAATGGGGTACGCCGCCGACCTCCACCGGGAGGCCCTGATCGCGACGGCGGTGGTGTTGTTCGTCTTCATCCTGTGCATCAACCTGCTGCTCTCGATTCAAAAAAGGCGGTCCCGGCCATGAAAAACGCAGCCCCTCTGAAGCAAAAAAGGCTTTCCCTGTTCCTCCGGTTCCTGGCGTCCGCTTCGGCTGCCATGACCATGTTCATCATCCTGTTCCTTGCGGGATATATCCTGGCTAAGGGGATACCCCATATTTCCCCCGGCCTTTTCGCCTGGGAGTACACCAGCGAAAACGTCTCCCTGACGCCGGCCTTCCTCAACACCCTTATTGTTACCGCGGCGGCCCTGCTCATCGCCGTACCCGCCGGCGTGTTTGCCGCGATATGGCTTGCCGAATACGCCCGGAAAGGAAGCCGCCTGGTTTCGGCGGCGGCCCTGGCGGCGGAAACCCTGGCGGGCGTCCCTTCGATCATCTACGGCCTGTTCGGGATGCTCCTCTTTGTCATCGCCCTGGGCTGGGGATACTCCCTGCTGGCCTGTACGCTGACTCTGGCGATAATGATTCTGCCCCTCATCATGCGGACCACCGAGGAGGCTCTCCGGGCCGTTCCCGACGGGTACCGGGAAGGCAGCTTTGGCCTTGGCGCGGGAAAACTGCGGACGGTTTTTGCCGTGGTCCTGCCGTCCGCCATGCCGGGCATTCTCGCGGGAATCATCCTGGCGACGGGCCGCATCGTCGGGGAAACCGCGGCCCTGATTTTTACCGCCGGCACGGTGGCGAAACTCCCCCGCGGCCCCTTTTCATCGGTCCGCACTCTGGCCGTCCACATGTACAGCCTTGCAAGCGAGGGGCTGTATATCAACCAGGCCTATGCCGCCGCCGTATTCCTGCTCATCCTGGTCGCGGGGATAAACGGCCTTTCAGCCTTCGCGGCGAAAAAGGCGGCGGAGAAGCTGTTGGGGGAAACCGGGCGGGGTTCCCGGTCATAAAAGGATCGTATTAAGGATCGTATTTAATGAACAAGATCAGCATTACTGATTTAAATCTGTTCTACGGCCAATTCCAGGCGCTTAAAACGGTCAACCTGTTTTTTCCGGAACGGGAGATCATCGCCCTCATAGGGCCGTCGGGATGCGGGAAATCGACGCTGCTCAAGACCATCAACCGTATGAACGATCTGGTGGAAGGCTGCCGCGTGGAAGGGAAGATACTCCTTGACGGCGAGGATATTTACGGCGGCCTTGACGCAACCCTCTTGAGAAAACGGGTCGGCATGGTGTTCCAGAAACCGAACCCCTTCCCCATGAGCGTCTTCGACAATACCGCCTACGGGCCGCGCACCCACGGCGTGCGATCCCGGGTGCGGCTGAACGAGATCGTGGAAAAGTCCCTGCGGGCCGCCGCGATATGGGACGAAGTGAAGGACCGGTTGAATAAGAGCGCCCTTGCCCTTTCCGGCGGGCAGCAGCAGCGGCTCTGCATAGCCAGGGCTCTGGCGGTGGAGCCGGAAGTGCTGCTTATGGATGAATCGACCAGCGCCCTTGACCCCATCAGCACGGGAAAAATCGAAGACCTTGCGGCGGAATTGAAAAAAACCTATACCATAATTATGGTAACCCACAACATGCAGCAGGCGGCCCGCATATCCGACCGGACGGCGTTTTTCCTGCTGGGCGAAATGGTGGAGTATGATTCCACCGAGAGGATTTTTTCCATGCCGAAGGATAAACGTACCGAAGACTATATCACCGGGAGGTTCGGCTGATGCGTGAAAGTTATCGAAAGCAGCTTGATACGCTGCACCGTGAATTGATTCTCCTGGGGGCGCTGTGCGAGGACGCTATTGCCTGCGCCGTGAGGGGCCTGTTGAAAGACGATCCCGCGCTCAGAGACAAGGCGACGGCGCTGGAACGGGAGATTGATTTAAAAGAGCGGGAAATCGAAACGTTCTGCGTCCATCTGCTGATGCGGGAACAGCCTGTGGCGGGGGATCTCCGGCAGATAACGGCGGCCCAGCACATCATCACCGACATGGAGCGCATTGGCGACCAGGCGGAAAACATTGCGGAGCTTTCCCGTTTTGTTACCGGGAACGGCATAAAAAACGGCGTCCACCTCGGCGACATGGCGGACGCGACGGTGAAGATGCTTACCGGCAGCGTGGACGCTTTTGTCGCGTCCGACTTTGAGAAGGCCCAGGCGGTCATTGCGTATGACCGGGAAGTTGACGCCTTGTTCAAGCGCATCAAGGGAGAGCTGATAGATATGATCGTCGAGACCGGGCGGGAGACCGTGGAGGTCTGCCTGGACCTCCTGATGATTGCAAAATACCTGGAACGCATCGGCGACCACGCCCAGAACATAGCCGAGTGGGTTGAGTATTCGATTACCGGGCAGCGGAAAGGCGCGTAAACGCCGGCGCAATCAGGCCGAAGGGTTGGCGCCGCCTTTCCGGTTCCCGTATCTCTCGTGAAAAACAGGATTTAGTAGAGGCGTTCCCAAAACTTCAGTTTTTGGGACAGGCTCAGTATTTGAGGATAGAAAAGTGATCTATTTGGTTGAAGACGAATCCGGTATCCGGGAACTGGTGATGTATACCCTGCGGAGCACCGGCTTTGAAATACGGGGCTTTGAATCCGCCGGCGAATTCTGGAAGGCCCTGGAGGAACGCCTGCCGGACCTGGCGATATTGGACATCATGCTGCCCGGAGAAGACGGGCTTTCCATCGTAAAGCGTCTCCGTTCCCGCCGGGCGACCCAGCGGCTGCCGGTGCTGATGCTGACGGCAAAGGGGGCGGAGTACGATACGGTGCTGGGCCTTGAAAGCGGCGCCGACGATTATATGGCGAAACCCGCCGGCATGATGGAACTGGTCGCGCGGGTAAAGAGCCTGCTGCGGCGCGCCGGCGCGGGCGCCGGGAAAGACGAATACCGTGCGGGAAACCTCACGGTCAGCGTCCCCCGCCGCCAGGTTACGGTAAACGGCGCGGAAATTTCCCTTACCTTAAAAGAATTCGATCTGCTGGCCTATCTTCTGGCGAATACCGGCATAGCCTTGTCCCGGGATCAACTCCTTTCGGCGGTGTGGGGCTATGACGGAGACGCGGAAACCCGGACGGTCGATACTCATATCCTTACCCTGCGCTCCAAACTCGGCGCGGCGGGTTCCCTGATACGCACGGTCCGGGGTGTAGGATACAAGGCGGAGCCGCGGGAATGAAAAAAAAGATACTGGCCTTTGTCTGCGCCGCCGCCGGGCTGTCCATCGTCCTAACCGCCGTCTTGATTCACATGGCGGTATACCAGGATATTTTTGACGATCTGAAACAGACCACCGCCGCCGCTGCGGAATATCTGGCCGCCCTATACGAGTCAAACGGGAACGGCTATTTGGAATCCCCGCCCGGAACGGACCTCCTTTCACCCGGGGACGGCCTGCGCGTCACCCTTATCGCGCCCGGCGGCCAGGTTCTGTACGATACGGCGGCGGACGGCGGCGCGCTTCCCAATCATCTGGGCCGGCCCGAAGTACAGGAGGCCCGGGACACCGGCGCGGGGGACAGCCTGCGGCTGTCCGAGACCATCAGCAGGCAGACCTACTATTACGCCGTGCGTCTCAGGAATGGCGGCGTCCTGCGCACGGCAAGCGCCGCCGACAGCATCTTCATCCGCATGATCAATCTGATCCTTATCTCCCTTGGAATAGCGGTCGTGGTGTTTATGATCATCCTGGCGGCGGGCTCCCGGATGACGGAACAGATCGTGTCGCCTATAAACCGCATCGATCTTGATCACCCGGAGGACGGCGCCGCCTATGACGAACTTGCGCCGCTGCTCATGCGGATAAAACAGCAGAACGACGCCATTGCCGGGCAGCTTGAGGAAATGCGGAAGCGGCGGAATGAATTCACCACCATAATCAACAACATGCGGGAGGGCCTTCTGGTTCTGGATCAGGACGGGCGCATCCTTTCGTGCAACAAGAGCGCCGGAAGCCTGCTGGGAATCCGCATGGAGCGGGTCGAGTACCAGCTTGCCCTGGCGGTCCGGCGGGACGAGCCGTTCCGCGGCGCACTGGAGAAAGCCTTACACGGCACGCCTGGGGAAACCGAACTTTCCGTCGGCCAGCGCCGGCTGCGGCTTTTCGCCAGCCCGGTTGCGTACCGGAACGTCGTCCAGGGGGTTATCCTGCTCATCCTGGACATAACCGAGCGGACCGACCGGGACCGGCTGCGCCGGGAATTTTCCGCCAACGTGTCCCATGAACTGAAAACGCCCCTCACGATCATATCCGGCTTTGCCGAGATCATGGCGGGCGGCATGGTGAAGCAGGAGGACGCGCCGCGTTTCGCGGAGAAAATTTACGGCGAGGCCCAGCGGCTCATCCATCTGGTGGACGACGTCATGGCTCTTTCGCGGCTGGACGAGGACGCCGCGCTTCGCCCGAAAGAAGAGGCGGACCTTCTCTCCCTTGCCCGGTCCGCCGCAGGGCGGCTTGCCGGCGCCGCCGCACGCCGGAAGCTCACCCTCATGGTTGACGGGGACGAGGCGCGTATTCCGGGCGTCCCCCATGTTCTGGACGAGATGCTGTTCAACCTGCTGGACAACGCGGTTAAGTACAACCGTGAAGGCGGCGAGGTGCGGGTAGTGGTCGAGAAGCGCCCGGAAGAATGTACGGTAACGGTCGAGGACACGGGGCCCGGCATACCGGCGGATGAGCAGGATCGCATATTCGAGCGGTTTTACCGGGCGGATAAAAGCAGGAGCGCCGCGGTAGAAGGTACGGGCCTGGGGCTTTCCATTGTGAAGCACGGGGCCGCCCTTCACCACGCGAAGGTCGAGGTATACAGCGACGGAAAGGCGGGGGCCCGGTTTACCCTGCGGTTCCCCGGCGGGGGAAATAAACGGGGCTGATCCAGACGAACAGGATTTACAGTTCCCGGACGAATACCATGCTTTTCCGCGTCCAATCGTATTTCTTTCGTTTTTCCAGGGGAAGATGTTCCACCGGGCTTTCCGTAAAGCCCAACGATTCAAACCAGTCGTGGGTGCCGGTGGTAAGGACGAAGACCCGGCGCAGTTCCCGCCTGCCCGCCTGGCCGATAAGATAGCGGACTATGCGGCGGCCCAGGCCCATGTCCGCGTACACGGCGTCCGTCGCGACAGCGGCGATTTCTCCCTGGCCTTCTCCCCAGTCGTGCAGCGCGCCGCAGGCGTGGATGGAGCCGTCGATTTCGAATACCACATAATCGTTTTTCTTTTCCTGGATGTCCTCGCTGTTTCGTCTGATAAGGGCGCCCCGCGCCATAAGGGGTTCCATAAGCCGCAGAACATCGGGAATGTCTTTGGTTTTAAGCGGCCTGATGGATTCGTATTCGTCCTGGTAGATCATCATTCCCGCCCCCAGGTTGGAGAAGATCTCCCGAAGAAGAACGCCGTTTTCCCGTCCGTCTATAAGATGAACCCGCTCTACTCCGGCCCTGGATAATCTAAGGGCCAGCCGCAGATCGCTCAAGAGCTTGTCCGCGTACAGGCCGCCGCCCTCCGCCGTCCGGTTCTCCGCAAGAACCGCTTCCGTTTCCTGGGGGGTCAGCTTACCGACGCGGCCGGCCTCGTCCAGGGAAACGCCGGCGGGGATGCGGTAGTTTTTCTGATGTATGCCGGCGTGGGTGGAGACGATAAAACACTTTGCCGCTCCCAGGGCCGAGGCCGCAGCCAGAGCGATTTCATCACCCGGCACATTGTAGGGTTTGCCTGCGGGACTCCAGCCGATACAGGGGAGGATGGGGACCATTCCCTGATCCAGAATCCGGGTGATAGATTCGGTGTATATCTTGTCCACCCGTCCGGTATGCTCCATATTCACGCCGTTTACCACGCCGAGACCCCGGGCGCGGACAAAATTGCCGATTACCGCGTTCACCCGGTCCGCCGAAAGGCCCGTCATAAAACGGGCCGCCGCGTGGAAGGCGGCCATTTCCACCAGAGGGATGGCCGCGCTGGTCGTGATTCGATGTTCCCCCGCGTACTTCGACACGATACCGTACCCTTTCAGTACCGTGTCTATCCATTCTTTCGCCCCGGGTACGATCACGACCCGGAAGGCGGTTTTGGCCACCAGGGCCAGATCCCGCATAAAGAACGGGAAGGCCGGGTCCCCGGTAATGGGGAAATTTATTTTAAAAACCATCGTGGACCCGGCAAAGCGGGTCTGATAGGTAAAAGCCTCCCGGATGGAATCAAGCTGAAAGATGTCTTCATTATCCATAACGGTATCCCCGCCCTAGGCTGTCTGAAGTTCTATCGCGCCGGCGGGACGGATGCGGAGTTCCGTAACCGCGCTGGGGCCGAAAACAGCGTCCATTTGGCGCCTGTAGGCGGATACCGCGCTGAGGGGGATGTAGACCTGAACGGCCCCGGCAAAACCGCCTCCGTGGACCCGGCAGGCGCCGTCCCCGGCGAGGAAGTCCCGGGTAAGGGCCAGGGCGAGAGCTATGCCCTGTTCCCGAGGTTTGCCGGGGGCGTAGACGTTCTGAAGCAGCTCCCAGGAAGAATTCCCCGACTCATTGACCAGGGCCAGGAACCGGCTCAGGGCGCCCTGTTTTTCACGGACGCCTGGGGCGGCGTTCATCTCTTTCAGCGCGTCCAGCATGGCGTCAACCCGCTGGTTTTCCCGGAAGAAATGCAGGGCGCGAAGCAGCGCCCGGTCTCCCAGAACGCCCCGCGCCTCCCCGGCGCGGGACAGAACCGTTTCCCAGTCCAGTTCCCGGAGTACGGTTTTCCCGAAAAACCGGGCCGCGCCCCGCATTTCCCGGGGAATCGCGGCGTAATCATCCGTCAAGTCCGCGTGGCTCCCCTTGGTGTCCACGATGCACAGGGCATACCCGGCGGAAGCGGGATCAAAAGCGATGGCGGCGATCCGGGGCCGCTCGATATGCTGGAAATCAACGGCCACCGCCCCTCCATACGCGCAGGCGGCCTGGTCCATCAGTCCCGAAGGTTTACCGAAGAAGACGTTTTCCGCCGTTTGGCCTATCCGGGCCAGTTCTAAGGGGGAACGCTTTCCTTCGCCGTAGAGGTTGTCGAATATCCTGCCGATGAGAACCTCCACGGCGGCGGAGGACGAAAGCCCGGAGCCGGGAAGCACCGAGGACGCGGCGTTGGCGGTAAACCCCCGGACGCTGGTTCCTTGGCGCGTAAACTCCGCGGCGATTCCCCGGATAAGCGCTTCGGTGGTCCCCCTTTCCGCCGGGTCAGGCTCAAAAGGCGTGCGGCCCGGCTGCTCCCGGAGATCAACCACCGCATCGGGGTATCCTGCGGAACGGAATACCACGATTCCATCTTTCCGGGGGGCGGCGGCGGCGGCCATATCCAACTGAATGGACGCAGCGAGAACTTTCCCCTGGTTATGGTCCGTGTGGTTCCCCCCCAATTCGGTCCGCCCCGGCGCGGTAAAGAGCCGGAGGTCCCCGGCGGTTTCGGGAAAATCCCGGACCGGCGCGTCCCTGGAAAAGCCGGAGGGCCCCTGGGCGGGCGTACCGGCGAATTTCAACATCCCCTCGACAAGGCCGGCGTACCGGCGCGCTGCTTCTTCAACCGCGTCTTTTCCATAGAGGGGTACAAAAAGGGTTTCTTTTTTAGAAGAATTGATATAATTCACTAAAGATTTTCCAGTCATCTAACTCCCATCCGTAGCTATAGTATACACGGATCGTACAGAATTTTCTATATTAACCGCGAATGACACAGATTATTGCGGATAGTATTCATCCGTGTTCATCCTGTTTATCCATGTAATTCGCGGTTACAATGAACGATTCCGCTATAGAGCGGTTTCATTATGCGCTGAAGAGCGGGTGTGCGATAAAACCATGACGTATGCGGCGCGGCTCATGTAGTGTGCAGCGAATACGCGCAAGAAGAAATCGAAGAGGCCGTACCACCCGGTAAAAGAAGCGATAGACTGCTTGGGACGACGGGGGAGGGCCGAAACGGGCGCCAGGTGACGGGCTTCCCGGGGTGAAAGCGATAGATAGGGCTGATGAAGGTAGATATTCTGCTGCCCAGTCGGGCCGGCGTATCATCTACCGCCTGATAACGTAAATCACGGTAACAGCGCGGTTAGAAATTCCCGCGCTCCGGACCCCGCCTTAGCGGGACACCATCTGTTTCCACCGGGAGGGGGTTACACCGGTTTTGTTCTTGAAAAGCCGGGAAAAATAATAGGGATCGTCAAATCCCAGCCGGAAAGCGGTTTCTTTGACGGAAACATCGGACTCTTCCAGCAGCCGCTCGGCCTTTAAAATCTTGGCGTAAATGTAGTATTGATAGGGAGTCATAGCCGTATAGGTTTTGAAAATCCCGTTTAGTCTGGAAGGGCTTATCCCGATCTGCTCCGCTATGCTTGAAAGATTGATAACGCCGTATATGTTGATTTCCATGAGGTACTTGGCCTTTTCTACTATCTTCTGGTAGTAGTTCGGCTGTTCCTTCCGGCGTTCATGGGCCAGCATTTCCCCCAGGAGCGTCATAACGCCGGCCCCCGCCTTGAACTGGTACAGGGGGCGCTGGGCGCGGACTTCTTCAAAGATTTGATCGAAAATATTCAGGTATTGGTCGTGCAGGCCCACTTCAAAGAAGACGCGTTCTTTAGAGAGTATCCTTTCGCGGGCCAGCTTCGTAAAGAAACTGCCGTTAAAGCCGACCCAGTATTCCTGCCAGCCGGTCTCAAAAACGGGTTTGTAGCGGTGCCACATTCCCGGCAGGATAAGGAACATGGAGCCGGGATTGACGGTGTGGGAAATGCCTTCGGCGTCGAAGGTTCCCTGTCCTTTGGTGATATAGACTATCTGGAAATCTGGCAGGATCCGGCCCTCGGCAACGGACCTGAAAAGCACCGGATGTTCGTTTTTTTGGGGAGGATAGACGGTATTGGGCGCTACATCGGCCATCCCCACGGTGATACATACCATCCCCAGCTTTTCATCTTCTTCACTGTATGGAAGGTAATGCAGAAAGGATACCCGGCTTTTTCCCGCTGTTTTCTCCATAGCAAGAGTATCATACCTGTTTTTCTCCGGTTCCTCAACCGAAACGCCGTGGAATTTTCTCCATGAGTTTGCTTGTTTTCTCCATTCCCGGCCGGGGAATTTGGCCGCATACTGACTGCATGGCAAACAGGAATATCAGAGTCGGCCTTTTCGGTATAGGCCTTGATACCTACTGGGATCAGTTTGAGGGGCTTAAAGAACGGCTTTTGGGGTATCAGGCGCACATCGCCGGGAAAATGGCCGCCTTTGGCGTGGAAATCGTCAGCCCGGGGCTGGTGGACAACCCGGACGCGGCAAGACGGGCCGCGGAACTCTTTCGGGAGAAGCGGGTGGAGCTGGTCTTCCTCTCTGTTTCGACTTACGCCCTTTCCCATACGGCGCTTCCCGCGGTACAGGGGCTGGGGGCGCCGGTCGTCATCCTGAATCTTCAGCCGGTTCCCGCCATCGACTACAAAACGTTCAACGCCCTGGGGGACCGGGGCCGCATGACCGGGGAATGGCTTGCCCACTGCCAGGCCTGCGCCGTGCCGGAGATCGCCTCGGTTTTTAACAACGCGCATATTCCCTACGATATTGTTACCGGCTGGCTCGACGAGGAGGCCGCCTGGGACGAGATTGGCGCCTGGTGCGGGGCCGCGCGGGTCCGGGCCCTGCTGCGGGATACGCGGGTCGGGATTCTGGGGCACTACTACTGCGGCATGCTCGATGTCTATACCGATGTGGCCCGGCTGTCCGCGGTTTTCGGGAGCCATTTTGAACTTCTGGAAATGGACACCCTGAAGGCGATCTGGGATTCCGCGGGAAAGGCGGAGATCGCCGGGCAGCGGAAGCGGTTCGCGGACGAGTTTGCCGTTTCGCCCGAATGTGACGAGTACGAGCTGGACCGCGCCGCCCGGACTTCTTTCGCCCTGGAGCGGCTTGTCGCGGAAAAACGGCTCGGGGCCATGGCGTACTTTTACGAAGGCAGCCCGGGGAACGACCACGAAAACATCGTCAGTTCCGTTATCGCCGGGAACACCCTGCTTACCGCGGCCGGGGTACCGGTGGCCGGGGACTGCGAGGTCAAGAACGCGGTGGCCATGAAAATTATGGATTGTTTTGACGCCGGCGGCTCCTTTTCCGAGCTTTACGCCATGGATTTCAACGACGACGTGGTGCTCTGGGGGCACGACGGGCCGGCGCATCCGGCGATTGCCGAAGGAAGGGTGGCGCTGGTGCCGCTTCCGGTGTACCACGGCAAGCCCGGCAAGGGGCTTTCGATTCAGATGAGCGTCAGGCACGGCCCGGTCACCCTTCTTTCGGTGGTCCAGGGGCCGGAGGGCTCGACGTTCCTGCTCTGCGCCGAGGGGGAATCCGTGCCCGGCCCGGTCCTGGAAATAGGCAACACCAACAGCCGCTACCGCTTTTCCGTCCCGGCACGGGAATTTGTCAACCGGTGGTCAAAGGCCGGGCCGGCCCATCACTGCGCCATCGGCGTCGGGCATATAGCCGGAAAAATAGAAAAGCTGGCGCGGCTTTTGGGAATAGAATGCAGGAAAATAGGATAGGAGGAAGGCGTGATGGACGCGATTAAGGAAGGAAAAGAAGATTATATCCTTGAGCTGCGGCATATTACCAAGACGTTTCCGGGCGTCAGGGCGCTTGACGATGTTCACTTTACCTTGCGGAAGGGAGAGATTCACGCGCTTATGGGAGAAAACGGCGCGGGCAAATCTACCTTCATCAAGATTATAACGGGCGTGTACATGAGCGACCAGGGCGATTTCCTGGTTGACGGCAAACCGGCGAATGTCCGCGGCCCGCTTGACGCCCAGGCCCTGGGCATAGCGGCGATCTACCAGCACGTCACCTGCTTCCCGGACATCAGCGTGGCGGAGAATATCTTTATGGGGCACGAAAAGACGGCCGCCCCCTTCAAGCGCGTTGACTGGAAAACCATGAACCGGGAGGCGGCGGAACTGCTGTCGCAGCTTGACGCGAAATTCGACGCCCGCTCCGTAATGGGGACTCTTTCCGTGGCGCAGCAGCAAATTGTCGAGATCGCCAAGGCCCTTTCCGCCAACGCCCGGATCATCATCATGGACGAGCCGACCGCGCCGCTTTCCAACCGGGAAAGCGAGGACCTCTACCGTATTACCGAAAGCCTGAAACAGAAGGGCGTGTCCGTCATTTTTATATCCCACCGTTTTGAGGATATGTACCGGCTTGCGGACCGGGTGACGGTGCTGCGGGACGGGAAGTACATCAACACCTGGAATATCGGGGAAGTTGACAACCACACCATGGTAACCGCCATGGTGGGCAGGGAGATTGTCCAGTTCTTTCCGAAGCGGGATGCCGAAATCGGCGGGGAGATCCTCAAGGTCGAGGGGCTTTCCCGCATGGGCTTCTTCCGGGACGTGAGTTTTTCCGTGCGCAAGGGGGAGGTGCTGGCCCTGACCGGCCTGGTGGGGGCGCGGCGCACCGAGGTCTGCGAGGCGATTTACGGGATTACCGGCTACGATTCGGGCGCTGTTACGCTCGACGGCCGGAAGCTGAACCGGCTTACCCCCGCCCAGGCTATCGCGGAAGGCATCGGCTTCCTCCCCGAGGACCGGCTGAAAGAGGGCCTGGTGCTGCGCTGGGAAATCGCCAAGAATATCAGCCTTCCCGTGCTGGACAAATTCGCCCGCCTCGGCTGGCTCGACACCCGGCAGGAAAACGAAAAGGCCGGGGAAGCGGCGAGCAAGCTGTCGATAAAGGCGTCGGGCGTGCACGATTTGGTTGCCACGCTTTCCGGCGGGAACCAGCAGAAGGTAATCGTGGGCAAGATGCTCAACTCGGACATGAAGGTGATCATCCTTGACGAGCCGACCAAGGGCGTTGACGTGGGGGCGAAAACGGCGATTTATTCTATTATGAACGATCTGGCGGCCGCAGGGTACGGGATCATCATGATTTCTTCCGAGATGCCCGAAGTGCTGGGCATGAGCGACCGCGTCGTGGTTATGCGGGAAGGCGCCGTGACGGCGGTCATGGATACTGCGGAGGCCACGCAGGAAAGCATACTCAAGGCGGCTATGGGGGAGTGATTATGGCATCGTCCGGTAAAATAAAAGGCTCTAAAGGCTCGCCGTCCGACATAGTCGAAAGATTCCGCGAGCTTGGCCTGGTTATATTCATCGTCCTGGTGAGCGTCCTGGTGCAGGCGCGCAACCACGAATTCCTGACCGTCCTGAACATAGGGCAGCTCCTCACCAATACGGCCATCCTGGGCATTCTTTCCATCGGCATGATGATGGTCCTGCTTACCGGGGGCATCGATCTTTCCATCGGCGCTACCATGGCCTTTTCCGGCATGGTTACCGCCCTGACGGTGCGGGGCAACCCGTCCGTGCCCCCGGCGCTGCTGGTGCTTGAAGGGACGGCGATAGGGGCGGCCGCCGGGTTTGTCATCGGGTTCCTCATCGCGCGGTTTTCCATACTGCCTATCATCGCGAGCCTCGGGCTTATGAACGTGATCCGCGGCCTTACCTATATGGTGAGCGGAGGGCAGTGGGTCAGCGCCTACCAGATGTCGGACGGCTTCAAGGCCCTGGCGACGGGCAGGATCCTGGGGGTGAACAACCTGATAATAACCGCCCTGGTTGTCTATTTGATATACTACTACTTTATCACCTACACCCGGACGGGCCGCCGCATTTACGCCGTTGGCTCCAACCCCGAGGCTGCGGAAATTACCGGGCTTCCCCGGAAGCGGATCGTCACCATGGTCTACGTGCTGATGGGCGCGCTGGCCGGCCTTTCGGGGGTGCTCTGGGTGGCAAAATTCGCCTCCGCCCAGGGGGACACCGCCGCAGGCTACGAGATGAACGTTATCGCCGCCTGCGTGCTCGGGGGCGTAAGCGTTTCGGGCGGCCGGGGGAAGCTGTCGGGCCTGGTCCTGGGGGTGATCCTCTTCGGCATCCTGGCCAACGCCCTGCCCCTGATAAACGTATCGCCTTTCTGGCAGCAGGCCATTCAGGGCTTTGTGATCCTCGCGGCGATCATCACCAATGTGCTGATAAAACGGAATAACGACCGGGCCGCGCTGCGCTCAAGGGCCATCCGCGCCGCCGCCGGGCCGGGAAGCGAAGCAAGGAGCGCGTCATGAGCGAAAGGATCCTGACCCTGGAAAAGCCCTGGGACTGGAAACATTTTTTCTTCCAGTGGGAATGGCTGCTCGTGGCGATCTTCGTCCTCATCCATATTATCAACAGCTTCCTGTCCCCCTGGTATCTGTCGGCGAACACCTTCCTCGGCGGGCCGATGAATTTTCTGGACAAGGCTTTCATCGTCCTTCCCATGATGCTGGTAATCATCCTGGGCAATATCGATATTTCCGTAGCTTCCAACGTGGCCTTCAGCTCGGTGATGATGGCGGTGATCTTCAACGCCGGGGTCCCCATGCCCCTGGCCATGCTCTGCGCCCTGGTTATCGGGACGCTCTGCGGGGGCATAAACGGGCTTCTGCTGGTAAAATTCAGGGAGCTCCCGGCGATGATAGTAACCCTGTCAACCATGACCATCTACCGGGGCGTCGCCTACGTTATCCTTGAGGACCGGGCCTCCGGCGGCTTTCCCCCGTGGTTTTCGTTTTTCGCCTGGGGCTATGTCGGGCCCTTCCCGTTTATACTGATAGCGTTTGCTGTCGCGGCGGCGATTTTCGGCCTGCTGCTGCACAAAACGTCTTTCGGGCGTTCGGTCTACGGCATGGGGAGCAATCTGCTCGCGTGCCGCTATTCGGGGGTAAAAACCGATCGGATTCTTGTAACAGTTTTTCTTTTAACCGGGTTCATGTCCGCCGTGTGCGCGATCTTCCTCAGTTCCCGGATGGGCAGCACCCGGCCCAATGTCGCCCAGGGTTACGAGCTGGACGTTATCGCCATGGTGGTCCTGGGCGGGGTAAGCACTTCCGGCGGGACGGGCCGGATAGCGGGGCCCCTCCTGGCAATATTCATCATCGGCTTTTTAAATTACGGCCTGGGGCTTATCAACGTATCCGCCCAGGTAATACTGATTATATTAGGGCTGCTTCTGGTGCTTTCGGTGCTGGTGATGAACCTGAGAAAGCGCTGATCTACCTGTGGGAAAAGCCCGCCCGTTAGCCGGCGGGTTATTATAGAATTGTTTTTTTGGAGGTAAAGATGAAAAACATGGCAAAGAAAGCCCTGGTGCTTTCGGCGGTAATGGCGCTGGTTTTTGCCGGGACGCTCTTCGCGGGCGGCGGTCAGCAGGCGGCGGGCGGGGGATCGAACAACACCCACGCCATCGTGTTCAAGAGCACGGGCAATCCCTACGGCGAGCGGCAGATGGGCGGCTTTGAGGCCGGCATCAAGGAACAGGGCGGGACCGCGATACTGCGCGCCCCGGATCTTCCCACTGCGGAAGCCCAGATACAGATGGTCGATCAGCTTATCGCCCAGCGGGTTGCCTCGATCTGCATTGTCGGCAACGACTTTGACGCCCTCCAGCCGGTCCTGACCAAGGCCAAAAACGCGGGGATAAAGGTCTACTCCCTGGACTCGTCGGTGAATCCCGCGAGCCGCCTGACCCACGTGAACCAGGCGGACTCCGAGAAAATCGGCCAGACCCTTGTCGAGGCGGCCTATGACCTTGCCGGCGGCTCGGGGGAAATCGCCATACTTTCCGCCACAAGCCAGGCATCGAACCAGAACCTCTGGATCGAGTACATGCGGAAAGAACTCGCGCTGCCCAAGTATTCCGGCCTTAACCTGGTCAAGGTCGCCTACGGGGACGACCTCCGCGACAAGTCGGTATCCGAGACGGAAGGCCTGCTCTTGAGCTA
>JAIRSS010000190.1 GCA_031255315.1 Spirochaetaceae bacterium | reverse complement strand
AGAGCAGTATCATCGGACGGCGGAAACAGACGGCGTGGTCAAACGAATATCTTGAACAATTGCTTTTTCAATCCCCCCTCGCCTCCGGTTCAGGGTAATTTATATGCGCTAGCCCTGGCGGGCCGGGGGTCTTTTTAAAAGCGTTGTGCCAGCAGGTTGTATTTGCCGTCAAAGCCATAACTTTTTCCGGCGGAATGTGCGTCCATGAAGGTTACGCCGTTATCAAAATCCCGCTTTGAAATGTTATGAGCGGCGTGTAGCAGCAGTTTTTTCGCGCCTGTTGCCTCCGCTATCGTATCCGCCATTTTTTCGTTGGACAGGTCGATATGAAACACCACGGGGATTTTTTCCACCTTAACCTTGTTGATTAAAAAAGCGATGGTTGCCGCGCTCGGCTCGGTATCGGTAGAGCAGCCGGGGAAAGCGGCGAAATAAGTCAGCCCGTAAGCATCCGCAAAATAACGGAAGGGAAAGCGGTCGCCAAAGACAATGGTTTTGCGTTTGGCGGCGTCCACCACCGCCTGAAACTCCCTGTCCAGTTCGGCAAGCCGGGCGTTATACGCCTCCGCGTTCCGGCGAAAAAGCGCCGAGTTGGCGGCGTCAACTTCGCAAAGTGCGTCCGCTATGACCCGTACAATGCGCTGAGCGTTTTTGGGTGAAGTCCAGATATGTTCATCATATGCGGCTTCTTCCTCATGTTCGTGCCCATGCCCGGCAAGGGTTTCCACGATTTCCCCCGCCGAAGCGTCGGCGTCAAAAAACATACCGGCCCAGCCGGCGCGTTCCAAAAGCGCGGCAAAACTCGCATTGCCATATTTAAAATGGATATGGGCAACTCCTTCATGCTCATGTTCATCGTGGTGTTCTTCTTCGTGATGCTCTTCCTCGTTGCCGTCTCCATGGTCGTTGAACATGATATAGGCAGGGAGGCCGCCGGTTGGCGCGGTTATTTGGTATTTATACCAAACAGAAGCGCCGTGATCGCTTTCCACGATTTCATATCCCCGATAGGCATACCCGGCGCTGCGATTGCCGATTCCAAGCGTATTTCCTGTAACCGTTAAAGCGTCATAATCGGAAGCCCACGAGGAATTCAGGGATGCTTTGATCTCCGCTGTAGATTTTCCTTCTTCCTCTGCCCGGTGCGCCAGGTATGAATCAAGGGAACCGTTATTCAGAAACGGGATACCCGACTTCCAGGAACCTGAAAAATCGCTCATGAGACGGTCTTTTACATTTGCCGGATCGAATTCTCCGTGGCCGTGACCATCGTTTTCCATGCCCTCGACGATTTCTTCTTCCACCACGTAAACCGCGTCCATCATGCGGATGATCTTCATTTTCGATGTGTCCATCGATTCAAGCACACGGTCAACCCACACATCATTTTCACCGCCAACGTAAATGAATACATCGCAGTCCTGAATTTTGATAATGTCCCTGGGCGTGGGCTCAAAGGAGTGGCTTTCAGCGCCGGGGGGCAGCAGCATGGTAAGGGTTGCCCGGTCCCCGGCGATCTGCCGCACAAAGTCATAAGACGGAAAATTGACTGTCACCACATCCGGCTTTCCGTCGTTGGCCGCCTCTTCTTTTTTCCCCGTGGCGAACAGGGCGCATACCGATAGAGACAGCGTTAGCATCATGAACAAAAAACGTTTCATGTTATACCTCCACATAAAATTTTCACATTTCCCCCGGAATTGGAATTTGAGGAAATGGACTTGCCAAACAAGTCTGCTGTTGAATGGTGTTTTTGGGAGGATTATATCAACAATTAAACCGTACTTTTAATGCAAGGGGTCTTTTCGGAAAAAACATCTGTGGTTTTACCAGATACCCGCCGCACGAGAGGAAACCTATAACGACTATGCTTATGCCTAAACGTCCAAAGGCTTCTATCAATCCCTGGGCGATTTGTATTTCAAGACAGATATGGCAGTCTTCACTGGAGGGAAGCCTTTGGCCTGCGGCGTCAATGTGCTCATGGTCATGTTTCTCTATGACAAAAACCCCCGCAAAAATGACGGCTAATGCCAGCCACGCGGTGGCTAAGGCGGTAAAAAAGGCTCGTTTACCCGGTACAGTTGCCATAAAGTTAGTATAGTATAAGAAGGAGATTTGTTCAAGGGGCGTTAGGCCAGGGCATCGGCGTTTGCTTTTCTGTAGGGAGGGTAGGTATGGTATAATAGGCTGTCATAATTTCTTGGGAGGGAACGACGAAAAGCATAAGCGCCCGCGATATTACGCGGGCTGCGGATTATCTGGATCAGATAAACGATCCGCGGCGGACGGCATACGGAAATATCCGGCACAAACTCGTGGATATAATCGTCACAGCCTTTACGGCGGTCCTGTGCGGCTATGAGGATTACGAGGCGATGGAGGAATTCGGGAAGCTGAGGCGTGATTTACGCAAAAGTTTTTTTGAACCGCTGAACGGGATACCGGATGAATCGGCGTTTCGGCGGGTATTGGGGCGCCGAACCCGCTGGAATTACAGAGGGGGCTGGAAAGCCGGCTTACGGACATAAAAATGTGGACGAACGGGGAGCATGAAACGGCGCGGCTGGTCAATATCGACGGAAAAACGATACGGGGGAGCGGTTTTCACGCAGCAAGCGCGTGGATAGGGAAGCACGGGCTGACGCTTGGGCAGCTGACGTATGGAAGAGAAGAGCGTGGACGCGGCCGCGGGCTGGCTTTTCGTTACCGGCAGGATGAACGGCAGCCTGACCGCCGAAAACCAGCGGTACTTTATATTTCCCTACGTCTTTTTCACCATTGATTCTGACACCCGCCTCCACACGCTTTTCGGCGTCCTGGAAGCATCGTACCGGCGGGGTATTGGCTGCCTGAAGGTACAACTAGGCGCCGCTCATATACTTTTTGGGGAGCTTGCCGCGGACGTGCATTCAAAAGAGGAAAGCCTCTCGTACCTGGGCCGCGCCGCAGCTGTCCCTGACCGTGCAAAAGCTCTTTGCGGTCCCCGGGGGTATGAATCCATCCGCGTCTCCGGCGTTGGCGATCAGAATGAACCGCCTGGGGACAAAGCGCCGGCGTCCGCGGGAGGAAGCATTGATCTTAGTGAGCATACTGCTTTCGGGCCTGTCCTTCTTCTGCTCAATCACCTGGTAGTTCGTACCGCCGCTGTTCCAAAACCCCGCGTGTTTAGCGCGCCGTCGGTTGGTTTTCAAACAGGATCAC